>JAILEJ010000102.1 GCA_024688095.1 Butyrivibrio sp. | reverse complement strand
TCTCATGCCTGTGTTAAATAAAATATAGACCGCTTCATAATATTTACAATAAACATAATCATCATGTACAAATTTAAGAAACCTCTTCATATCACTCCGGCTTATGGCTTCTCTCATTACTGTATCATTTATTATTACACCGACAAGCTGGAAATTAAAAGGATTCTTATAAAGCAGGTCATCATCAACTGCCATCTGAAAGGCTGGTCTTAACACTCCTCTTATAGTTTTTACAGTGCTATACCTTTTTCCATCTTTTTGCAGTTTTATCAAAAATAGCTTAGCATCCGATGTCTTGACATCGCCTATTTTCTTCTGGCTGAATTCTTCCTTTTTAAGTATATTTTTCACAACACCATAATTAGCTTTAGTATTTGGCCTTACTCCAACTTTTGTTTCAAGATATCTATCAACAAGAGTGAGGACTGTCATATTCTTACTTACTGGATTGAATGGTGCATCAAGTTCATATCCTATCTGTTTCTCCATCTCCCTTAAAGACAAGGTTGGTTTCATTCCTGCAGGAAGAGGATCTGTTGGTACAAGTTTCCAACTATATACAAATTTAGATTTTCCATCAACATGGTATTTGAACTGATATTTTCCGTTTTTTCTAACAGATTCACCTCTTCGTAATACTCTATGCTTACTGTCTCTTCGCATTTTCTCTCCTTCTTATCTCTGGATGTTCATTTACATATTTTTCTAATTCATTTTTTATGATCAGCCTTCTTCCATTGAAATATTTAACAACAAAGCTGTTATTATCTTTTTGGAGCAAGCTTGCAAACTTCCTACGGCTTAATCTGAAATGCGAAATAGATTCATCAACTGTAAGTATTTCTTTATCTTCTGTTTTAGTTTTCATTAAATACTCCTTTCGTCATTTGGTGTTATCGTATATTCGCGTACTATGAAAAAAATAGCAACTACTTTTTGGCAGATAAAATCTATTTATATCTCATTCGTTACATTAAGAAATTTCTCAAATTTTGTCCTTATTATGAGATATTTATTTCCTGAAAAAATAGAGATCTCTCCCAGGTTATCCTCAGCAAGCTTTCTCATCTTCTTCTCTCCTATATTGAAATAAGCTGATGCTTCTTTAAGTGTAAGCATGTACTTTTCACCTATAGGAAGCTTAATTGTTCTACTAACTACTTCTTTAATATCATCAGCCATTATGTGATCTCCTTCCGTTTCTATAGCATTCCATACAGCAATACTTTTGATTCTTTCTTCCATATACAGAAAAAGGCTTATTACAATATGCGCAGACCTTATCATATATGGCTTTTCTTTTTACAAGTTCCATGTGAGAATTCCACCAGGACATGCGACACTTATCAGAACAAAACTTTTTGTGCTTCTTGTGAGGTGTTTGTTCAATCGTCTTTCCGCATACAGGGCATTTATCTGTAAATGTTTCACAAACGTTCACTTTTGGCCTTATACTCTTATTGTCACGCCTGCAAAAACTCCTAATAGCTTCAGATGATAGGCCAATTACATCTGAAATTTCTTTATACCCCATTCCTTCATTTCTTAGTTGTCTTATCTTGTCCTTCTGCTCGTTTGTCATAGATACCAGTCCTTTCATATATAAAATGAATCAAAGAGTTATCATTATTAATCAGCTCAACTGACCAATAAAATTTCTTCTAATAGATAAGTATTTGTGTAAAGTGGATTTTCCGGTTTTTGAATAAAAAACATGTTATTAAAGAAGATTTTAGATATTAAGAAAGATATTGACTTATCTTTACATCAATTAGTCCAAAACATAAATATAATTTTACAATAATAAAAACATATAAATTTTTCCTTGGTATGAAGCATCTTCATTTTCATTAATACCTGAAGCATCTTCTTTCCATTTATCTGATACCTGTTGGGCTTTATACCATACAACTCTCCTTTCTATGGTTGTGTAGCATATTAGCTCTATGCGCTACCAATAGCAAGGCGTATAAGCATACCTTTTGAGTATGTATTATTGGAATAAAACGCAAAAAAAAAAATAACCACCATAGATGGATATTCTCCACCTATGATGGTCTTAAAATCTATTACATTTTTCAATTATTATCATCCTCCATAAAGGTTACCTCCGATATATATATTATATATTTATTATCACATAAAAAAATAACCATATACCGTTTTATAGAAATTTAATGCTTATTTCTTTACCTTCTTAGCCTGGGTAAGGCATTTATTTCCAAACTTTCCATCTATCTTTAAAGAATATAAGCTCTCATATTCTTTAACAGCAGATGCCGTGTCGTCTCCATATTTTCCATCTTCGTCTAAAGAAAGTGAAAGGCACCAGTTAAGGAAATTTTGAAGTTTTTTTATCTCTTTGTTAAAATCCAAAAGTGTTAAATATCCATCACCCTTTTCAAAGTAACCTCTTTCTGGGAGCTTT
>JAILEJ010000009.1 GCA_024688095.1 Butyrivibrio sp. | reverse complement strand
TTTATAAATGATATCCTCTTGGAGTAACCATATGTCCATCTATCACAGTAGTCTCACGATTACCTATAAACACTGTAGTAAACATATCTACCTGTCTGTTTTGCAGTTCTTCAAGTGTTACAATCTCAGCCTGTTCACCATCTCTTCCAATATTCTGAACATAGCCACATACAGTTTCTTTATCTTTATACTTCAAAAATATTTCGCATGCTTTCTTTAAATAATCATGCCTTTTTTTGCTTGAAGGATTATAAATACATATGCAGAAATCACCTTTTGCAGCATCATTGAGCCTTTCTTCAATTTTCTCCCATGGGGTAAGCAGATCACTAAGACTGATAACAGCAAAATCATGCGTAAGTGGAGCTCCAAGTACAGCACCTCCGCCAAGAGCTGCTGTGATGCCAGGTATTATTTCCAGATTTATTTCAGGATAATCTTTTCCCACCTGATACATGAGTCCTGCCATGCCATATACTCCTGCATCTCCGCTGCAAACCATTGCCACCTTTTTACCTTTATCAGCTTCTTCAAATGCCATTTTGCATCGTTCTATCTCCTGCTTCATTGAAGTTGTCATAAATTCCTTTTCAGGATAATATTCTTTAACAATATCAACATAAACGGTATAACCAATTACCACATCAACTTCATGTAAAGCCTTATCAGCTCTTATAGTTAAATTTTCATATGATCCTGGTCCCAAACCTATTACATATATTTTTTTCATAAAAACTCCTTATTTATAGATATATCCATCTGTGCCTTTTCTAAATTCAGTAGTAAATCCAGGATCATATAATTTAGAACGTTCATATGAACTGTTTAATACTTTTCCAACAACAATAAGAGCCGTCTTGGTAATCTGATTTTTCCTTGCAGTTTCATAAATTGTTGATACTGTACATGGAAATACCTTTTCTTCTGGCCAGGTTGCTTTATAAACAATTGCAGCAGGAGTATCTTTACTATATCCACCCTGCATTAACTTTTCTTCAAGCTGCTTTAATAGTCCCATGCTAAGGAAGATAACCATCGTTGACTGATGCTTTGCCCATTCCTCAATCTTTTCAAGCTCAGGGACAGGCGTTCTACCTTCCATCCGTGTGATTACAACAGATTGTGATACATCCGGAAGAGTATATTCTGTTTTTAATGCTGAAGCAGCACCACAAAAAGAACTAACACCTGGACAATAATCATAAGAAATTTCTTTATCATCAAGAATATCCATCTGCTCCCTTATTGCCCCATAAAGACACGGGTCTCCGGTATGAAGCCGAACAACACTTTTTTCTTCCTTTTCTGCTTCAACCATAACTTCTATTACTTCTTCCAAAGTCATCTTAGCACTGTCATAAATTCTGCATTCTTTTTTACATGAAGATAATATTTCAGGATTAACAAGAGAACCCGCATATATTACAACATCGGCACTATCAACAAGTTTTTTTCCTCTTACAGTAATGAGATCAACAGCACCGGAACCTGCTCCAACAAAATGAATCATTTAATCTTCCTCCTTCAGGATAATCAGAGAGAAATAACTGGTCTCATCCGGCACCTGATTTATATCTGTATATATTTTTTCATCTGACATTCCACAATTTTCCATCATATAAAATTTCTCATCAGTCTTTTTTATATCATCTTTTACCTTTGCCATCTTTTTTCCGGCTTTCATAAATACTTTTGTTCCGGAAAGCTTTAGTGCTTCTTCTACTCCATAAGAAGATGGAATTACATGAAGAGCATTCTTATTTTCCACAAGTCCAATTCCAAGCTTTGCAGCAACTGAGCAAAATGATGGTATTCCATTTATAATTTCTGCAGGATATCCTAATTTTAGAATTCTCTTGTGAACATATAAATATGTAGAATAAACTGTAGGATCTCCTATTGTTAAAAAGCACACATTCTTCCCTTCCTTAAGAAGATTTGCTATAGCCTGCGCTCCCGTTTCATGTATCCTTTTAAGCTCGGCTTTATCCTTACACATAGGCATCGGTAATGTAAATATTTTTTTATGCTCCATTTCTGGTACATTTGGAAGCGTAATCTTATATGCTACACAGCTGTTTAATATTTCCTTTTTATTATCATCTACACTATTATTTTCAAATAATTCTGGTTCTGTACTTAAATCTGTATTTGAAACAGGTATTGCAATAACATCACATTCCCTGACAATTCTTACTGCTTTCAAAGTCATAAGTTCAGAATCTCCAGGGCCTGTACCAACACCATATAATGTTCCTATCATAAAAACTTAATTCCTTTCTGTCTGCAAAATCTTTTATACAATAATATCATTTCTTATACAAGAACTTCCTATGTTTCAAATATTTAATTTTATATATTCTACATAATCATA
>JAILEJ010000008.1 GCA_024688095.1 Butyrivibrio sp. | reverse complement strand
ACTGTGCATATATATGCGGTTTTGCATGTTCTGAACTTCATAAGCACCTGAAAGAAAATCTGTATCTCCAGGGATTACTGTTCTACAAGGAAACATAATTGTGCGGCTTCCTCCAGAAGTCCACTCGTCTTTGGTTGAACGTCTTGAAATGAAGTTCTCAATTGAAATATCTTCCTGGCCATTATTTACTTTGGAAAGATATGTTCTTATTCCAAGAAGCAGAAGATTGGTCATTGAAAGCTGATGATTCATACAAAAATCCATTAGAGTTTTGGTAGAGTTTGCATCGAGCTTATAATCTTTAACTGCTACAAAAAGTTCTTTTCTTTCTATATCAACAGATCTTAAATCAGGATTATTATGTTTTTCTCTAGCTTTCTCGAGAATTGAAGGCCCCTGTATATCTGAATAAAGAGGTTCTCCCCACTGATCAAGCATGTCATCCCAGAATTTTTTATCCTTGGCAAAACGCTTTTCATTTGAAGCTTTCTTAAGATCATTTTCAAGTACTTCTTCAAAGTCTGCCAAATCTGCAGGTTTTTCAGATTTAAATCTGTAGTGAGTGTAGAGTGACATTATGTCATTTATCATTACAACTACTCCGCAGGAATCCATGAGACGATGATCTATATGAATAAAAAAGCCATTGTATCCATCAGGAAGCTTCATAAGGAAGACTTCACACATTGGTATGTCATTACCATCAAAAGTCTGATAAGCCCATTGCTGCATTGTGTCATCAGCTTCATCCATTGTCATATCTGAAAGATCTTTAAGAGTAATTTCTATATTGTCCTTCTCTGGAATGTACTGCTGAATGTCACCATTTTTGTCAGGCTTTGTAAATTGAACTCTCATGCATTTATAGCGATCAAGTTCTTCCTTGATGGATTTTTTTAATATTTTAAAATCCAGATCAGCTTTCAGTGAAGCGACAACACTTAGTCCTGAAACCTGCTGGGTTTTATATTCTTTTATCCATCTGTAATGAAGTTTTTGAGCTGCTGTTAATGGAAACTTTTTTACCATTTTTATTTCTCCTCTAAGAACTATTAAGTACAGGTAAGAAAATATCACATAAAATTTACATTTTCTATACATGGGAAGAGTTAATGAACACATTGAAAGAAATTGACCACAAGATATCGAACAAATAAGAAAAAAATGTTCGATAAATGATAGATTATTATTTTTTTATCGGGAAATCAATTCACTATAAAATATTGTAAAAAATGAGAGAAAAAATTGGGAAGATATCATAAGAAAAGCCTCCTGACAAAAAATCAGGAGGCTTTTATGTTATTAAAATACGACAATTTCATTTTCAAGAGATGCAAATGGTCCAGGGATTATGTCCAGTGTTCTATGGTTTCCATTATAATCACTATCAAATGTGATAGGTGTACCATCATTATTTTCAAATTTCTGTTCTGGTTCAAAGGCTTCTCCGAGAGTTTCTGTATTTATCATACAAGTTCTGAAATCTTTTATAAGTTCATTAAGATTCGTTTTTAAGATATATTTACCATTTTCGCAGTAAAGTTTAATTTCAGGAGCTGCATCACAAATAAATTTATTTTTTTCATTTACCCAGGATTTTGCGCCTTGAAGATAAGCATTTCCGTCAATCCATACAGGAAGATGGTCCAGATGAGCTTCTTCAAATTTTACCATATCTGCTTTTCCGTCAAGGTCAAATTGAGAAATCCAATTTTCATAAGTGGGATATTCATCAAAAACTGAAGTTCCGGTAACAGTATTATCTTCCATGGTAAAGCCCATATCTTCTTTGGTTTCAGAATTTGCTGCTGGATAATACTGAATAAAAATATTGTTATAAGCTCTGTCATCACCATGAAGAATTGTCATAAAACCAGCAACTTCAGTTCTGTGTTTTATATGGTAAGGTGTATATCGTATACATGGCTTTCCATTTTTCATAATATGATCTGTACCACCTCCAACTGAAGTAAAAGAGCCAAGAAACAGGTTATGAACCATTGCAACACCTTCAGTAGCAAGTCTACAGGATACTTTTGAAAGACAAATATTATTGTCTATTAGTGTTGGACCATGTCCTACTTCTATAAAAATATCCTGACACATCATTGCTCCCGGTGCGTTCTTGAAGCTATCAGATGGAGCATGGTTATCATGAAGAAGGTTTTGAGAAATACGGGTTCCCTGAGCTTCCCAATCACACCAGATTCCCATTGTGCAATGATGAATATGATTTCTTCTCATTGTCACATCAATTGCTGCATGAAGCTTTATTCCTGAAATTTCTGCACCACCTAGCTGCTGCATATTATTTATATTATGAATATGGTTGTCTTCTATAAGTGAGAATACTGCGCCCTGTCTTCCTACGATACCTGTCTGCTCGCAGTGATGTATATGACATCTTCTAATAATATGGCTTCCAATTCTTTCTTTAATCCAGCCATGATATTGACCACGGCATACTGCATCTCTTTCCATCTGAGTAGGACTTTTTACATGTTTATGGGTAAAGTACTGGTCATTTTCCGGGTCAAGATATTTTCCGAGTGAAATACCGCAGCACTTACTATTACTGATTTCACAGTCTTCAATTATCCAGCCCTTTGCCCAGTGTGGACCAATCATTCCATCCTGATATGATGCAGGTGGTGCCCAGGTAGTAGCAGCTTTATCTATTTTAAAGCCACTTACTGTAATATAATTAAGTTCATTTTCCAGAGGCATAAAGCAGTTTCTTCTAACGTTTATATCTACATTTTCTTCATTAGGATTTTTGCCCTGGAAATTTGCATAAATAATTGTCTTGCCATTTTTCTGTTCAGTGTACCATTTATAAACAGACCACTCTGGTTCCCAGGAATATTCATAAATATCGCCTTTTAAACATTCTTCAAGAGTTTCTGTTTCATAAAGCTGTCTGTCATTTAAATAAACAGCTCCAGTATGCCTTACTACAGGAGCAAAATACCAATCACCACCTACAAAGGTTGTATAAGGATTATATGTGCCAAATATACTGTTATCAATTTCGCACATCCATGTATTATCTTTGTATAGAGTCCAATGTTCTGGCGTTTCAGCACCTGTAATATGTGCTCCAAGAGGCTCTGAGCTTCTATAAATTATCCGGCAATCCTCTGTGCCGCCAAATCTTGGAATTACGTGCTCTCTATAGATTCCTGGTGCGACAATTACTTCATCACCTGCTTTTGCTATTTGAGCCGCATCATTGATTTTTTTAAAAGGTGATTCTTTTGTGCCGTTTCCATCAAGACATGCTTTTGCATCAACATAAATTTTCATTGGAAATTCCTCCTATTGTATGTACATGTATTGAATTATATAATTATAAAAAACTGAAATAAATATCGTAATACGATAAAAAATATTTATGATGTAACCTATAACGATAATATTCTGGAGAAATAAAATGAGTACAGATAAGAACAATTTTAACGCTGTAAAAAATGGTATCAGCGAAGCTTCGGGAGAATTTAAAATACGAAAGTCATTTATGAAATATAGGAATGTTGGTGATAAAAATGGTGAAGTTGTGGAGATTGGTATTCCATATATGATAATGTATGAATCAATTTCGAAAGCAGGAAATCGGGCAAATTATTTTGAATTTACTGAAGCAAACAGTAATTATTTTTTTAATGATTATGATTATATTGTACAAGGTGGCGTAAGACCTCTTCATTATCATGAATTTTATGAACTTACAATTGTGCTTTCCGGAGAACTTAAGATGCAGATAGAAAATGAGATAAGAACATACACCCCCGGGGATTGCTGTATATGCAATAAGAATATACGTCATAAGGAAATAACTGATAATGCTGAGTTTGAGATTGTACTGTTTATGTTATCAGAAGAATATCTTAAGAATTTATTATCAGGAGATACGGTTTTTGATGAACAGGGAAATATGTTTTCTAATAAAACCTTTTTCCTGGAGCTGTTCAAAGATAATGCGAGGCATCATTTCTTTGATGCCAAAGAATATGTTGAATTCAGGAAAAAGGGAGATTATGTTGCTGAGGAATATTTTGAACTATTAAATGAAATGGTTCTTACTATACGAGAAAACAAGGCTGGAAAGAATTACAGGATGAAGGCTGATTTTTGTGAGTTTATAGAAATGTTGGAAAACAAAGAACGTTTTGATATAAGTATTAAGCAGTCAAAACTTACAAGTGAGGATAAGATATTTATAACTGTTGGAGAACTACTTGTAGCCAATCCAACTCGTATAAGCGCTTCATTTCTGGAAAAGCAGATGGGATACAACTCTGATCATATAAACAGGGTTATTAAAAGAAGAACAGGCAAAACATTATCAGAATTTTGCAGATCATACATAATTGAACTTGCAGCTGACAGACTTTTACATACAACAGAAAGTATCGGGGACATCTGCGAGAGTCTTGGTTATAGTAATAGAAGCTTTTTTAATAAAATGTTTATCAGGGAATATGGTGTTACGCCATCAGAATATAGAAGAAACAAGGCAGGTGTAATGGTATAATAAAACTATGAATTTTTGTGGCTTATATGAGGGGAAAAATATGAAGAAACTGATTGTTATGGCTTTAATGCTGATCTGTATGGAAGGCGTGTTTACAGGGTGTGCAGGATCTGATGATACTTCTAATGATAATTATGAAGGTGTGGCGACTTCTGAAAAGACAGATGCAGATGATAATATTGAAAACACTGAAACAAATGGTGGAAAAGTAACTGCAGAAACAGAGGATGGTGCCATATCAGGAAAAGTAACAAAGAGTGAAGCAGATGGCCCAAAAACAATAGAATCTACAGAGATAACATCCTTTGAATGCTGGTTTTCAACTGCTGATTTTACAGAACCAGGTTCTCTGGGAAACCATATATATGAAATGAAAGCATCGTTGGATGGAGATGTTGTTACCGGAAGCTATAAAGTGATAGATGAAGGAAAAGAATATGAGTTTACAGCAGGAGATGAATTTGATGGCGGTTTTATGGGAGAACTATATACTCTTATAGACTCGTATAATATTGCAGAAAACAATGGATTTTATGAAAATGTCTCAGGAATCCCGGAAGAATTTGGAGCAAAAATAAATGTTGATTTTGAATCCGGAGAAAAGATCATTGCAAACAGTAATTCTGATAATTATCTTAATGTTGATTTTATGAGTGAACTTATATCACTTTTTGAAAGAGGAGTGGCAAAGACTCCGGAAACTCTTGATTTTTCTGTAAAATCAGAGTTTGTCATGAAGGAATTTGGAGATAACTTTGGCAGTATTACATATCCTGTTTATACTTTTGGATATTATACCTCTGATGGAGAACTTCAGCAGCCTGATGGTTATCAGGATCTTGCGAAGGCAATAGATGAAATAAATTCAGAACATGCAGAATCTGCAGATGATGCATGGAACCGGTTTGATACGACATCAACAGGTAATATCTATAATGATACAGTTTCTTATGTAACAAGGTGCGATAGTAAAGTAGTTTCTTTTTACGAGAGAACAAAGAGTATTGAATCTGATGATCAGCAAAATGAATATACCAAAATACAAACCTATAATTTTGATTCAGAAACTGGTGAGAAATTAGGCTTTTCTGATGTGTTCAAAGATATAGAATATCTGGGAACGCTTATACTAAGTGAGTTTGAAAAAGCCTATCCGGATATTGACTTCGTTGATGATGCAGATAGTTATATAAGCGATAGTATCTTATATGATGATGGAGAGATTTCTTTTTCATTAGGTCAGGGCTGTGTTCATATATTTGCAAATGAGTACGCAATTACATGTTATCCTGGTAGCCCTCATATTACTTTATCATATGCAGCTAATCCGGGACTTGTTAAGGCATTCTATGAAAAAGGCGCAGAAGAGTATCTAATACCAATGGATTATGATACGACATACTGGAGAAGTGATAGCAGTATAGGATTTAAAATGCATTGTGATTTTGATGCAGGATCTGACAGTGCTGACTGGAAGGTTTCATTTGAAGGAAGCGATGCCGAGGATTACGAAGAAAGCTTTTTTGGCTATGCACCTTCATGTTATCTTGCACATGTAAATGGCAGGGACTTTATATATCTGAGAGTCCCTACTGGAGATGTGGCGATGTTTACTAATGTTTATGAGCTGACTTCGGAAGGAGTTACTCTATGTACTGATGAGCCTGTATCCCTTGCAATTTATGAACAGACATTACTGGATCCGGAATCGATGAGTATGAGTCTTGATAAAATAATATACAGCATGGCAGGATATATGATTCCGAGGACTTTATATAGCATTGGAGAAGATGGTCTTCCTGAAAGGAGAAGCGATGTTTATGAGCTTGATGGGACCTGGGTAAGGCTTCGTCAGAGCGGAAGGTACAATCCAGATAATGAAAAAAATGCTGCTGTATCAGGCGGTATGTGGAATCTTGTAGAGGGACAGCGAATGAGACCATATCAGACGGATATGGAAAGCTATATTGATTACATTACTGATGATTACAGAGTTGTGAGATTTGAAATCAATGAATTTTCGTATGAGATGCAGCTTGATAGCTGGGGAACTCTTGATGATGTATTTATGTCAGATGAAGACGATACATTTATCGGTGATTGAAATGATGTTATTACAAAGATGGTTGATAATGAATGGCCCGGACTTTGGGATTAATGAAAAATTGTTAGATATACAATTTTTTTGCAAAGATAGAAATTGAAATCTGATTTAATGTCGTATATTATATTATCCATAAAATTGTACGGTAAAAGATTTACTAAGAGGGGAAAATATGGAAAAACGTGATATGGAATGTGCATATTTGAGAATGCTTTCAAAGCAGTTCCCAAATGTTGCAACGACAGCGACGGAGATTATCAATCTTCAGTCGATACTTAGTCTGCCGAAAGGAACAGAGCATTTTTTGTCAGACATTCATGGAGAGTATGAACAGTTTGCACATGTGCTCAAGAACGGATCTGGAGCGGTAAAACGTAAGATTGATGAAGAGTTTGGTAATATGCTTTCCGAGAGAGAAAAAAGAGATCTTGCTACATTAATTTATTATCCTGAAGAGCGCATCAGGATAATTCAGCAGGATGAGACAAACAACCTGGATGACTGGTATGTTGTAATGATTAACAGGCTGATTCAGGTATGCAAGGCTGCAGGCAGTAAATATACTCGTTCTAAAGTGCGAAAGGCACTTCCTAAAGATTTCGCATATGTAATAGAAGAGCTTATCACAGGACGCCCGGATCAGGGTAATCAGGAAGCCTATTATAATGAAATTATTCATACTGTTATTCGTATAGGCAAAGCACCAGAGCTTATTGTAGCTCTTTCTAAGGCAATCAGCAGATTCGTAATTGATCATCTTCATATAGTTGGAGATATTTATGACAGAGGACCTGGCCCACATATTTGCATGGATATTCTAATGAAGTATCATAGCGTTGATATTCAGTGGGGTAACCATGATGTTGTATGGATGGGTGCTGCAGCAGGTCATATGGCCTGTATTGCAACAGTACTCAGATTTTCTGCAAGATATGGAAATCTTGATATCCTTGAGGATGGATATGGAATCAATCTTCTTCCACTTTTTAAATTTACTATGGAAACTTATAAAGATGATCCATGTGATCAGTTTAAACTCCATTATCGAGAAGGCGATTATGATATATCAAATGCCGAGATAGACAGAAAGATGCATAAAGCTATGGCTATAATTCAGTTCAAGGTAGAAGGTCAGCTTATAAAAAAGCACCCTGAATTCCATATGGAAGACAGACTTCTTCTTGATAAGATAGATTTGAAAAAGGGAGTTGTTAATATTGGCGGAAAAGAGTATGAGCTTCTTGACACCAATTTCCCTACACTCGATCCTGCTGATCCATATAAGCTTTCTAAAGAAGAGCAGGAGGTTATGGATAAACTAAGGCTTGGATTTATCAAGTGTGAAAAGTTACAGGAACATGTGAGATTTCTTTACCGCAAGGGCGGATTATATAAGACTTACAATAATAATCTGTTATTCCATGGATGTGTACCTCTTGATGAAAAAGGTCAGCTCAAAGAAGTAGAGATAGACGGCAAAAAGTATAAGGGAAGAGCACTTTACGATGCACTTGAGCAGATGCTTAGAAAGGGTTATTATGCCATTGACCCTGAGGAAAAGAGAAAGGGTATGGACATGCTTTGGTATACATGGTGTCATACAAATTCTCCAGTATTTGGTAAGGATAAGATGGCTACCTTTGAGAGATATTTTGTGGCAGATAAGTCAACCCATGTTGAGAAAAAGAATCCTTATTATACCTGGTATGACAAGGATGAGACTGTAACCATGATACTTAAGGAATTTGGACTTGACAGTCCGGAAAGTCATATTATAAACGGACATGTTCCGGTAGAAGCTAAAAAGGGAGAATTGCCTGTAAAATGCGGTGGAAGACTTATTGTTATAGATGGTGGTTTTTCCAGAGCATATCAGCCAAAAACCGGAATTGCAGGTTATACACTTACCTATAATTCATATGGTTTTCTTCTTGCAGCTCATGAACCATTTGAATCTATTGAAAAAGCAGTTGAGTCAGGAAGTGATATTCATTCTGATACTGTTCTTATTCAGCAGGTTGCAAAGAGAAAAATGGTTGCAGACACAGACAACGGAGAGGCTATAAGACAAAATATTATTGAACTTGAAAAACTACTTGAAGCGTATAGAACAGGTGCCATAGTTGAGAAAGAGTGACTTGTTGTGTGCACAAATAAAAATCAGTGATATGTGACTTTATGTGGAGGATGCTATTTGCCGATATGGGAAATGGCATCCTCTTTAAATTAATTGGAAAACAATGATGAGGTGTGGCATAATATCAGATACCAATGTAGTACAGTTTTGAAAGGTTTATTTTAATGCAACAGGAAGATTTTTTTGAAAAGATTAGAGAGGGAGAGGAGATATCTATCAGAGAGCAGATCAGTATGATCGTGCTTCTTAGTATTCCAGCGATTTTCTCGCAGTTATCTACAGTGATAATGGAATATGTTGATCAGTCTATGGTTGGAAGACTTGGTGCAGATCCATCTGCAGCAATAGGACTGATTTCCTCAACTACGTGGCTTGTGGGAGGCCTTTGTAGTGCAGCAACGACAGGATTTACAGTACAGGTTGCACATAGTGTTGGAGCCAAAAATGAGCCAAAGGCAAGGGCTCTTGTAAAGCATGGACTTGTAGCAGTATTTTTGTTTAGCGCTTTTATAGCGGCAGTTTGTTTGGCAATAAGCGGAGTTCTTCCAGTATGGCTTGGAGGAGATGAATCTATAAATAGTGGTGCAACGACTTATTTTAGGATTTTTAGTATGGCTCTTCCGGTAATACATTTGTCCGGAGCGGCAGCTGGAATGCTTCAGTGTAGCGGGAATATCAAAACGCCGAGTATCTTAAATATTGTGGGATGTTTTCTGAATGTGATTTTTAATCTGCTTTTGATTTTCCCGACAAGAGAAATTTCTTTTGGTGCAATTAATATGATGATGCCGGGTGCCGGGCTGGGAATTGCCGGAGCCGCGCTTGGAACAGCTTTTTCACAGGCTGTAATTGCTCTTATGATGTTATATACATTAATGATAAAGTCACCAATGCTTCATATGAGAAAAGAAAAGAGTATTCCATTTTCATCTCAGGAACTGTCCAAGGCTGTCAGGATAGCAGTTCCTGTT
>JAILEJ010000473.1 GCA_024688095.1 Butyrivibrio sp. | reverse complement strand
TGCTGGTCAGGAACTTATGGACCAAAGAATAATCTTTCCTTTGAGGATATGGACAAAATTGTATCTGAGGGTAAAGAGCTTGGTGTATATCTTTATATGTTAACGGGAGGAGAGCCTCTTGTACGTAAGAAGGATGTACTCAGACTTGCAGAAAAGCATAATGATGTAGAATTTTCTATTTTTGATAACTCCACATTAATTGATGAGGCTTTTTGTAAAGAGGTTGTAAGACTTGGTAATATAACATTCCAGCTATCTATAGAAGGAACTCCTGAAACTAATGATGCCAGAAGAGGAATTGGTCACTATGATGCAGTTATGAATGCAATGGATCTTTTCAAAAAGTATGGTATCGTTTATGGAACTTCAATTTGCTATACAAGAGATAATATTGAAGCTGTAACAGATCCTGAGTTTATTAAATTTATTGCAGATAAGGGTGCAAGATTCGGATTCTTCTTCCACTATATGCCAGTTGGAAATAATGCGGTTCCTGAGCTTATGCCTACAGTAGAACAGCGCAAGAAAATGGTGGAAAAAATAAGATGGATGCGTTCAGATGAATGTGATATAGGATTCTTCCCTATGGATTTCCAAAATGATGGTGAGGCTGTTGGAGGATGTATCGCAGGCGGTCGTAACTACTTCCATATCAATTCAAGCGGAGATGCAGAACCTTGTGTATTTATACACTTCTCTAATACTAATATTCATGAGAATTCCATACTTGAAATGCTTCAGAGTCCATTATTTATGGAATATCATAAGGGACAACCATTTAACAGAAATCATTTAAGACCATGTCCAATGCTTGAGAATCCAGATTTATTGAGAGAAATGGTTGAAAGATCAGGAGCTCATCAGACAAATGAAGAATCAGCAGAATCAGTTGAACATTTATGTTCTAAATGTGATGCTTATTCCAAAGAATGGGGTCCTGTTGCTGATGAAATATGGAAAAATCAGAAGCATAAAAAACCTAAATATGAAAATTATACTAAGGAAAAGAGAGAAAATGGTCAACTTGCTGCATTTGAAAAACAAGAGAAAGTTGAAAAAGAAGTTACAGTAAAGAGAGCATAATAAATATAGAAGAATAAGCTTATTGTACCGATCTCCAAAAGTTAGAACAGGAATATAACTAAGGAGATCGGTATTTTTATGGGAATTTGCTACAGACTTTTTTAATTATTAACAGAAATTAAAGTACAAAAAAAGTACCGCCCTCAAAGGATATACCTTCAAAAACAGTACTCGGCGTGCGCTGCCAGGGTCTCGAACCCTGGACAACCTGATTAAGAGTCAGGTGCTCTACCAACTGAGCTAGCAGCGCATTCATATGTATCGCTTAGCGACAAAAAGTATATTACTACAGGTTCAGATGTTTTGCAAGCATTTTTTCGAAAAAAATATATTTTTTTTGAAAAGTTTATTTTTTGGTGTAAAAATTCACGAAAATATAATACTATTGGTATATGAAAGAAATTGAAAGGCTTTGACTAAGCCTTTTAATAAGCTGTTAAGAAGTTTTAGTAACTAATTGTGGAATGAAATCATTTGAAGTGATAAACTATTTAAGGTAATTTTAAGACAATTGTGTAAAATAATATAGAAAAGGTAGTTTAATGATTTTTGACACACACGCTCATTATGATGATGAGCAGTTTGACGATGATAGAGAAGTTCTTTTAAACAGTTTTAAAGAAGCAGGTATTGAAAAGGTTGTAAATGCCTGTTCAGATATGGATTCGATAAAGAGAGTTTTAAAGCTTTGTGAGGATTATTCTTTTATATATGCAGCAATTGGTATTCATCCGAGCGATAGCGGGGATCTTACAGAGGATGATCTCAAATGGATAGAAGAGAAATGCAAAGATTCAAAGGTATTGGCAATAGGAGAGATTGGGCTTGATTACCATTATCCTGATCCTAAAAAAGAAATTCAGATAAAATGGTTTAAGTATCAGATAGAAATGGCCAAAAGAGTAAAGCTTCCTGTTGTGATTCATTCAAGGGATGCAGCTCAGGATACGTTAAATATATTGAAGGAAGCAAAGCTTCCTGAAGGAACTGTAGATATTCACTGCTTTTCATATTCAAAAGAAATGGCAGCTGAATATGTAAAGCTTGGTTATTATCTTGGCATAGGAGGAGTTGTTACCTTTAAAAATGCCAAAAAGTTAAAAGAAGTTGTAGAAGCAACACCTATTGAAAACATATTACTGGAAACTGATTGCCCATATCTTGCACCAGAACCAAACAGAGGAAAAAGAAATTCTTCACTTAATCTTCCATATGTGGTGAAAGCCATTGCAGAGACTAAGAATATGGATGAGCAGGAAGTAATAGATAAAACATGGCAGAATGCAATGAGATTTTATAATTTGGAGAAAAATTAATGGCATATCTTGCAAATCCATCCAGGACGATGGAAATAGTAAAAAAATATGACCTGAGTATTCAGAAAAAATTTGGCCAGAACTTTTTGATAAATGAAGGTATTATAGAGGATATTATTGACGCGGCCAAGATTACCAAAGATGATATAGTTCTTGAGATAGGTCCTGGTATAGGAACGCTCACACAATATATTGCTGAATCAGCAAAACAGGTTATTTGTGTAGAGATAGACAAAATGCTTATGCCTATTCTTGCTGATACTCTTTCAGAGTATCAGAATGTGGAAGTTATAAATAATGATATTTTAAAGGTGAATATTTCAGAACTAATTGGAAATAGAAATAATGGAAACAGGGTAAAGGTTGTAGCAAATTTACCGTATTATATAACTACACCTATTATCATGAAACTTCTCGAGGAAGAAACGATTATAGAATCTATAACTGTAATGATACAAAAAGAAGTTGCAGACAGGATGGAAGAAGGTCCGGGATCAAAGGACTATGGCGCGTTATCACTTGCAGTGCAGTATTACTCAAAGCCTGAGATAGTTACAAAGGTTCCGCCATCATGCTTTATTCCGCAGCCAGGAGTGGATTCAGCTGTAATTACATTAAGAAGATATGATACACCCCCGGTAGAAGTTGATGATGAGACATATATGTTTAAACTTGTGAGAGCAGCATTTAATCAGAGAAGAAAAACTCTTATGAATGGACTTACACATGATAGTACGCTGGGACTATCTAAAGAAAAAGTTAGCAAAGCATTAGATGAAATGGGGATAAGTGCAACGATTAGAGGTGAAGCTCTTTCACTTCAGGATTTTGCTAATTTATCAAATATTTTATGTAGATAAAACCATATAAAAAGTGATGTATAAGGTGTCTTCGTTTCTTTGACATCAATATATGCGTATGTTAAACTTTACACTAGATATGGTATTTAGAGTTCCAAAAGGGAGGATATTTTGGATAAATACGAATATAAAATTCGTGCTGATGAGATTAAATCACTTATTAGTGAAATGAAATATGCAGAGGCTGTAAAAATTGCTGATACTATAGACTGGAAACGTGTCAGAAATGTAGCTATGCTGGGGAAGATAAGTGACTTATATAAGATCAACCGAAGATATGAAGAAAGTAGAGACATATTACTGCTTGCGTATGAACGTTATCCACAGGGAAGAGCAATAGTTTCATCCCTTTGTGAAATATCAATCAAGATGGGCGAGTTTGTACAGGCAGTAGAATATTATAAAGAGTTCTTGAAGCTTGCACCAAAAGATTCTGCGAGATATATATTGCAGTATAAGTTATATGTAGCTCAGGATGTAAGCCTTGAAGAGAGAATCGCGGTTCTTGAAGAGTTTAAGAGGCATGATTATGTCGAAAAATGGGCATATGAACTTGCTTATCTTTATCATAGAGTAGGACTGGCAACTGAATGTGTCGAAGAATGTGATGAAATGTTCATTATGTTTGGAGATGGAAGATACGTAATGAAGGCTCTGGAGCTTAAAGCACTCCATGAGTCTCTTTCTCCTGAACAGAAAGCAAAATATGAGTTATATAAAGCGGAACTTTCAGGAAAAGTAATAGATCCAGCAGATCTTGAGAAAAATGAAGCACCTAAGATGATGCCGCAGGAAACAGTAATCACTTCTGAGAAACTTACAGAGAAACAGCCTACAAAAGAACTTCCACATGTTGGAACGGTTGTAGAAGATGTAAGTCAGGATGATGATACAGCAATTTATGAACCAGTAAGAAGTCATAATAATCTTGCGGAAGCTCTTGCAATAGAGAAAGCAGCTGAGGAGAACGGTATTTTACCACAGGAAGAAGCTCCAGATGGTAAAAAAGCTGAAGAAGATGAAATCTTTGTACCTACAGTTGATGTTGGTAATTTTAATACAATAAATCTTCAAAAAGAACTGGCTGAAAATCTAAAGGCTGTAATTGGTGAAGATTATGGTGCTTTTCAGGATACTTCTTCTGAGAGTACTGATAATACAACAGATAATATTGATTTAAGCGGTTATGAAAATATAACAGGAAATACAAAAGTATTCGAGAACACATCAGAGAATGCAAATGTAGGAACGGAAACATTTGAGAACACATTAGAGAATGCAAATGTAGGAACGGAAACATTTGAGAACACATTAGAAAATGCAAATGAAGAAGTGTTTGAAAATACTTTAGAAAATGTAGGTGCAGAAGTTTACGATAATATAGTAGAAAATTCTACACAGGAAACACTTACAGATACTGCTGAAAATGTAGCAGAAGAAACTCCTGAATATACAGCTCAAAATGCATATTTAGAGGGCGAAAGGCCATTTTATAAGCAGACTGAATTTATATCAGAACCATTACAGGAAGAAGCTCCAGGAGCTGTAATAAAGCCTAATATCAATTATAAGAATAATCATTTTGATAAAATGCTTTCGCAGGACTATGACGGCCAGATAAGTATGGCTCTTGATGAGCAAAAACAGGTTGAGAGTCAGATCACTGGTCAGATAAGTATCGCTGATATTATGCAGAACTGGGAAGCATACAAAAAGCAGCAACAGGAAGAAACACTTGCAAGAATACGTAAACGTGTATCTGATGAAACTGGAAATATGTTTGGTGACTTTTATGAAAAGTCAGAGCCTGTTGTTCAGCAGAAGATTGAAGACGGCATTGCCAGTGCAATTGAGAGAGAAAATACTGTTATAAACAGTAATAATGAACAAGAGGTTAATCTTTCGAATAATTTTAGCGGAACTGTAATAAAACCTAATCAGAGTGGAGGTTTTTTTGAAAACTTCCAGAATAAGAAAGGGTATGAACAGCCTGTTTCAGATGTACAAAATGCAGATTTAGAAGCTTCAGATGATATGACATTGGAAATGAGCGAAGAATTTCCATTGGAGGATGCATATGAAGAAGCAATAAAGGTA
The DNA here is from genome assembly GCA_024688095.1 of Butyrivibrio sp. GTDB lineage: Bacteria > Bacillota > Clostridia > Lachnospirales > Lachnospiraceae > Butyrivibrio. Next base: position 23,054 of record JAILEJ010000473.1, on the reverse strand, counting down.
TCATTAAGTAATCCTGAAGCTGTTGAAAATGAAGAGACAGCTGTTGAAAATGAAGAGATAGTTCCAGAAAATGAAGAGACTGCTGTTGAAAATGAAGAGACTGCTCTAGAAAATGAAGAGACTGCTCTAGAAAATGAAGAGATAGCTCCAGAAAATGAAGAGACTGCTCTAGAAAATGAAGAAGATGCTGAATCAGAGGAAGTACAAGACCATGAAAGCATGGATGCTCAGTATGAGGGAGCTTACGAAGGAGAGCAGCCAGAGGAATCTGTATATTCCGAAGAATTACCAGCTGCAGAGGATTCAGTTGAAGAATCTTATATGTCGTCTGAAGATGAGGAAGCTCATGAAGATGAAGAACCAGACTCTTATTCCAAACTGGAAAGTCTTGTGAGTGAAGAGCTTGCAACTGATGAAGAAACATCAGAAGAGGAAAATCATAGTGAGCCAGAGGATGTAAGAAAAGAAGTTTCAGAAACTGCGGAAGAAGATAAAATAGAAGATTCAGAGGATGATAATAGTTCAGAGAATAAGACAATATCTGAAAGATTAAGAGTTATGACTCCTGAAGAAAAGGAGCTCTTTGGACCATATATTCATCACAGAAAGTCCAGAAGACAGATAATTCGTGCAATAGATAACATGAGTATGGACGCTTTTTCTGGAAATGTAATTGTAACAGGTGAACCTGGAGCAGGTACTGTAAATCTTGCAAAGGGATTAATAAAGGCAGTTCAGGCATCTGATTCAAATTTCTCCGGAAAGGTTGCTAAGACAACTGCAAGTACACTTAACAAAAAGAGTGTAAGTGGAATTCTTGACAAGCTTGCAAATGGTGCACTTATAATACAGAGAGCAGCGGATTTAAAAGAAGAAACAGTTGTAACTCTTATAAAAGAGCTACAGAATGAAAATAAAGGTATTATAATAGTAATGGAGGATACCAAGGATGATATGAATGTATTCCTTGATAGAAATCCGGAACTTAAGAAGAATTTTAACGTCAGAGTAGATATTGAAGCTCTTGACGATGATTCTCTTGTTGCCTATGCTAAGCAATATGCTCTTGAAAAAGAGTATGCAATAGACGATCTTGGAATTCTTGCGCTTCATACTGTTATTGCCAATAATCAAAGACTTGATCATGATGTTACTATATCAGAAGTTAAGGGTATAGTAGATGATGCAATTTACTATGCAAATAAGCATACTATAGGACATTATTTTGACACTCTTCTTGGAAAACGTTTTGACAGAGAAGATATGATCATTTTAAGAGAAAAGGATTTCATGCATTAACTAAAAATTATTTTTATGGGGGTATCATCATATGAGTGAAAAAGTGTTTATATCAGAAGCTGATGAGTACCTGTTTGGACAGGGAACACATTATGATATATACAAAAAACTTGGTGCACATATTTCAGAAGAGAAAGGCAAAAAAGGAATGTTTTTTGCAGTATGGGCACCTCATGCTGAAAAAGTTAATGTTATAGGAAGTTTTAATGGATGGGATGAAGACATTCATGAAATGAAGAGACTCAAAAATAGCGGAATATATACTTTGTTCATTCCAGGAGTTGGAATAGGAGAACTTTATAAGTATCTTATCAGAACACCAGATGGAACAAAGTTATATAAAGCAGATCCATTTGCCAATTACGCTGAGCTTAGACCGGGTAATGCTTCAAGAACGACAGATCTTAACGGCTTTAAGTGGTCTGATACAAAGTGGTATGAAAATACAAAAGATGGCGATTATCAGAAAAAGCCTATGGCAATCTATGAATGCCATATAGGTTCATGGATGAAACATCCTGATGGAACAGAAGATGGATTCTATTCATACAGGGAGTTTGCTGACAGAATAGTTGACTACCTGAATGAAATGAAATATACACATATTGAACTTATGGGTATTGCTGAGCATCCATTTGATGGTTCATGGGGATATCAGGTTACCAGCTATTATGCACCAACAGCAAGATACGGAGAGCCTAAGGACTTTATGTATCTTATAAATAAGCTTCATAAAAACAATATTGGTGTTATTCTTGACTGGGTTCCTGCACATTTTGCCACAGATGACTTTGCTCTTTCAAGATATGATGGCGAATGCTTATTTGAGCATCCGGACCCAAGAAAGGGTGAACACCCAGATTGGGGAACAAAGATTTTCAATCTTGAAAAGAATGAGGTTAGAAATTTCCTCATCGCAAATGCTTTATTCTGGATAAAAGAATTCCATGTAGATGGACTCAGAGTTGATGCAGTTGCATCAATGCTTTATCTTGACTATGGTAAAAAAGATGGTCAGTGGGTACCAAATAAATATGGTGAAAACAAAAACCTTGAAGCTATTGAGTTCTTCAAGCATTTAAATAGTGTTATCAGAGGAACATATCCAAATGTAATTACAATAGCAGAAGAGTCTACAGCATGGCCTAAGGTAACAGCCAAAGCTGAAGATGAGGGACTTGGATTCTCTTTGAAATGGAATATGGGATGGATGCATGATTTTTGTGAATACATGAAGCTGGATCCATATTTCAGAAAAGGTGCTCATAACATGATGACCTTTGCTATGAGTTACAATAATGCAGAAAAATATATTCTGCCATTATCACATGATGAAGTAGTACATTTAAAGTGTTCAATGGTAGAAAAGATGCCTGGCTATAAGGTTGATAAATACGCAAATCTTAGAGCAGGTTATACATTTATGTTCACACATTCTGGTAAAAAACTTCTGTTTATGGGACAGGAATTTGGACAGGAAAGAGAATGGAGTGAAAAACGTGAACTTGACTGGTTCCTGTTACAGAATGATCTTAACAGAGGAATGAAGGATTATGTAAAAGAACTTCTCGAAATATACAGAAAGTACCCTGCACTTTATGAGATAGATGATGACTGGGCTGGATTTGAATGGATAAATGCCGATGATTCAGACAGAAGTATTTATAGCTATATGAGAAAGTCCGCTGATGGAAAGGATAATATTCTTGTAGTTATTAACTTTACACCTATCGAAAGAAGTGATTTCAGAGTAGGAGTTCCGGTTGCTGGAACTTATAAACATATTCTTGATAGTGCAGATAAAAAGTTTGCAGGAATAGGAAGTAATATCCCAGACTCAATAGTTGCTGAAAAAGGCCTCTGTGATTACAAGGACTACAGTATATCATTCCCACTTCCACCTTATGGAGCAGAGATGTTTGTAATTCCAAGTAAAAAAGATACAAAGGCTTCAGAAAAGAAGATATCAGACAAGGCAGCTGGTAAGAAGACTGTAACTAAAAAAACAACAGAAAAAAAGTAATAATAGTTAATAATAATAAAGGTTAAGAAATTTTTTTATATAGCCGAAAAATAAGATAGCAAATAAAGTTGCTATCTTATTTTTTTATCTAAATGAAGGTGCATATGAATATTAATTTTTTAAATGCAACCGGCGAAGGAACAAATAATCAGGAGGTAAGAGAGACGGTAAGGGATTATAAAGTCAGACCTTCTTTTGGAGCCGGCAACAGAGTTAGTATGCCAGGTGCTTATGCAGTAGATCTTGATAGCAGTATGATAAGCAATAATGCTTATGGAAATCAGGGCAAGACAACTGAACAGGTACAGGCAGAGGCAGGGAACACGGATGTTCAGATGCAGCAAAATTTCAAAACATTATTATCAAATACCATGACCCCGGAAGATTATATGAAAGCTGCTGAGGATGGTTATGATGTCAAAGATATGGATCCACAGGAAACAGTCACTATAGTCGACAAAATTAAGGCTGTTATGGCACAGTCCGGAGAAGTTGTGAGTGGCTATAATGATGACATTAATTCTGCAAAGCTTGAAAAAATCATGGGTAGCAAGTCACTTGCAAACCAGGTTGAAAAAAGCTTTTCTGAAAATGATGTACCGCTTACATCAGAAAATATTGCTGATGTAAAAGAAGCGCTAGAGCTTTCCAAAGATATTAATAAACTTTCTGATGGAACCACAAAATATATGATCCTTAATCAGACAGAGCCTACAATAGAAAATTTGTATATGGCAATACATAGTACAAATGGTCAGAATAAGTCTGGAAAAGGTTTTTATATGATGGAAGCAGGAGGTTATTATGCCCAAAAGGCAGATAGTACTAATTTATCAGGACTTAAAGATCAGATAGATAAAGTGATTGAAGAAGCTGGTTTTGATGTAAGCGATGAAAATCTACAAAAAGATGCAAGATGGCTTATTGAGGAGTCTATACCGCTTGTTCCTGAAAATCTGCAAAAATTTGAGGAAATAAAAAATATTGAATTTCCAATTACAAATGAAAAAGTAATAGAGTCATCTGCGAGGGCAATTTCTGAAGGTAAAAAAGCACCTTTTGGAAATGTATTCCAGAAAAATTCTGATATAAATAAAGCAATAGATATATATGAAAAAGTATCAGAAGTAAGTACAAATGACATAAAGCAGGTTATATCAGATAATAAAAAATTGAATCTGGAAAATATATTTTCAGCTTCAGAAAATGACATCAAATTAGCTACTAATGTTTCAGATAATAATATTGAATTTATTCAGGCAAGAAAACAGATGGAAGAAATTCGGCTGTCTATGACAATAACTGCAAACTACAGTCTGTTAAAAAAAGGTTTTCAGATAGAGACAGCACCTTTAAAGGAGCTGATTGATAATCTTCAGAAAACAATTGATGAAGCAGCAGGAAATCTTTTTGGAAAAACGAATGATAATACCACTATACAGGTGGCAGCAAAGTACAGTCTTTTAGAAGAAAGCATATCCAAAATAAGTGATCTTCATGCAATGCCAGCCGCAGTAATTGCAAGAATTGAAGATGGAAAAAATGGTGATACATTAGACAGAATCTATCAAAAGGCAGAGATTACAAAAGGTGCATTCGATAAAGCCGGATTTGAATATGAAAAGCTTATGACAGCACCTAGAGCAGATCTTGGAGATAGTATTAAAAAGGCTTTTAGAAACACAGATGAAATACTTACAGAGCTTAATGAAAAGATAACAGAAGAAAATCAGAGAGCTGTCAGGATTCTTGGATATAACAGAATGGAGATAACTCCGGAAAATATTGAAAGAGTAAGAAGTATTGACTTAAAGCTTACAGATACTGTAAAGAAGCTTAATCCAGGAAGCGTACTTGAAATGATCAGGGAGGGAAAAAATCCCCTGAAAATGACTTTGGATGAACTTGGTCAGGAAATGGATCAGGGCAAAAATGAGTCAAAAGAATCAAATGAAAAGTTTGCTAAGTTTCTTTACAAGATGGAACAAAATGCCGATATAACAAAAGAGGAAAAAGAAACCTTCATTGGAATTTACAGACTTTTTAATAATCTGAATAAGACAGATAATTCAGCAATAGGTACAGTTCTTGAAAGCGGAGCAGAAATGACAATAGAGAATCTGCTTACGGCAATGAGAACCCAGAAAAAATCAAAGTCTGGAATAGATGTAAAAGTAAATGACAGCTTTGGAGGAATAGATCTTGTAAGAAAAAATGGAAATGTAAATATTTCTGAACAGATAGAAAAAGCTTTTACTTATTACAGTCAGAAATCTGATGTTGTCTATAACAATCTGGAACCTGAGAAGCTTCATGAAGCCAAGGCAAATAACAATTCACTTTTAGATGAACTTGCTGACAAATTATTGCAGACAGAAGAAAGAAAAGAAGCAGATCTAAAGTATTATGAACAGGAAAGCAGGGAAGTTAGAGAAATTCTTGATTCCAGGTCATATAACGAAGTTTCACAGGAGCTTGCAGAAAATAACATAAGCGTTACTGTGAGTAGCGTTGAAGCAATGATGAGAATCAGAACTGATAGAAGAAGACTTGCTGATAGATTTTCAGATAAGGCTTTGGAGCTTGCTTCAAGAGCTGTTAGAAGTAAGGAACAGCAGCTTGTAGATGAGATGGGAGAAGTAGACGACTTTAAATTATCTTACGGCCAGCATATGCAGGATGCGATATCTGCACTTGAGGAAATAACAACGGATAGTGTAGACAGCTATATAGATATTAAAGCTATAACACTAATGCAAAAGCAGTTGTCAGTCAGAGCACAAATGGCAGAAAATGACAGCTACGAAATACCTGTAGAAGTAGATGGAACAGAAGTAAATATGCATGTTGTTTTGAAAAGAGAAGAAAATGAAGGAACAAAGATAGAAACTTCAGTGCATACTCCATACTACGGAACTCTTACAGCAGCATTTGCAATAGATGAGGATAAAGTAAGAGGAATAGTTTCAACAACTATGAAGCAGGAAGAGGATGTAAAAGAGTACATCGAACAGGTAAGAGACAGACTACTTGCTAATATAGCAGAGTCATCAAATGATTTTAGGGCAGATTCACAGGACATGATGGTTATGTACAATGTATCTGACTCCGGCCGGCTCATTACCGGATCGGAAAATGGAATTTCCGATACCAACAGTTTATTAGGATTAGCAAAAGCGTTTATAAAAGCATTATAAACGAGTATATTCGGAGGTTTCAGCATGAGAGTAAACGTAAACGTATCAGCAATGGTTGCTAATAATGCATTAAAGACAAATGATAATCTTCTTACAGATTCTCTGGAAAGATTATCAAATGGTTTAAAGATTGTAAATGCAAAGGATAATCCATCAGGTCTTGCTATGGCAAGAAGAATGAATGCACAGATAAAGAGTCTTGAGGTTGCAAGTGACAGTTCAAGTGATGGAATATCTGTAATAGAGACCGCTGATGGAGCATTGTCTGAGGTACATGATATTCTGCAGAGAATGAATGAACTTTCAGTTCAGGCTGCAAATGGAACAGTAAGTGATAATGACAGAAAAAACATACAGGATGAAATTGACCAGTTAAAGCAGGAGATTACAAGGATTTCTGAAGCTACAGAGTTTAATGGACAACAGCTTTTAAATGGTGTATTTGATTTAAAAGGATATGCAACTGTAGAAGATTCAAATGGAGATTATGTAACAACAAACGCACTCAGGGTGAGTAGCTATTCAGACAGTATGAAAGCAGGATTCTATGAATTTGACGGACTTACAACTGAGTTTGATGAATACTATGGAGAGACAACTGTAGATCCTGAAACAATAAGTGTTTATAAGCTTGATAGCGAAGGTGTCAGAGAAACAGATCCTTATCTGGAAGATGCAAAGATTTCAGTTGATGGCGATATCGTAAAAATAGCTAATGAAGATGGCGACTATATAGAACTAAAGGTTAATTATAATCTTACGGGTGAAACCATGCGTCTTGAACTTACGGCAAAGGGTGCTATGCAGATGCAGATAGGTGCCAATGAAGATCAGACAATTGACATAAGGATGCCCAACATAAGTCTCTCTCACCTTGGACTTGAATATACAGATGTTACAGATACCATTGATACAGATGTCGAAATATTTATGAAAGAGTATGCATATGATGATACAACAGCTGCTGCTGTGTGGAGTACATTTACAAGCTATGCTACACCTATAGAAGCAAAGCTTGCTGAAATAGAAGCAGATACAACACTTGATGAGGATGAAAAAGAGGAACTGGTTGAAAACTATGAAAACATTCTTTTGAGATTAGATGATATAGATTCAAGTACTCTTTATACAACTGATCAGGAAAGAGTAGAAGCCTTTGCAAGTATTTATTATATTTCAAAATACACTTACGAAGACCTTGTTACAGCAGTAGATGATGCTACAACAGCAGGATCAACAGACGCAGAGCTTGGAGAAGAGCTATATGAAATTCTAACATATTCAAGAGAAACTGCTTTAGATGCACCTTATGTTGGAGCGGATAAAGCGATTGAAGATATTTCTAATGCAATTAAAAAGGTATCTGAGATAAGAGCAAGACTTGGTGCATACGAGAATAGACTTGAGCATACAGTAAAGAATCTGGATTGTACAGGTGAGAACATGACAAGTGCTTATTCAAGAATTATGGATGTTGATATGGCAGACGAAATGACAATATATTCAACACAGCAGGTACTGTCACAGGCAGGAACATCAATGCTTGCCCAGGCAAATGAGAGACCTTCACAGATTTTGCAGCTTTTGCAGTAAGGAATAATTCGATATGAGAAGTGATTTAAAGAAAAATTTTACATATAGGATTACAAATGCAAACAAGACTCAGCTGATAACTATATTGTATGAAATGATTATCTGCTATCTTGGAGATGCTGAAGAATGCCTTGATAATAAAGATTACACGCAGTTTGATTTAAATATAAGCAGGACTCAGAATTGCATTGATGAGCTGATACATTCGCTAAATTTAAACTATGAGCTAGGACAGAATCTTCTTAGTTTGTATCTTTTTGAAAAAAAGGAATTAATAAGCTTTCAGGTAAAAAAAGATAAAGAAATATTAAGACATGCGCTAAAGACATTTGATGAGCTTCACAGAGTGTATCAATACCTGGAAAAGCAGGATACAAGCGAACCTGTAATGACAAATGCACAACAGGTTATCACTGGCTTAACATATAATAAATATAACATGCAGGTAGATATTTCGGCTTATGACAGTAATAGAGGATTTAAGGCTTAAGAAAATATTAATAAATTAATTTTTCATTATATTTTTCAATAAAACATAAATATATGAAGGAAAAGGAGTGAACATGCATTCGAAAAGTGCATTGTAAGCTCCTTTTTACTTGGCTTGCACAATTTGTTAAATAAAAACTTAAAAAATATTCAAAATATACACTAAAGAATCATAAAACTAGAAAGTATGTACAAAAGTACACTTGATTTATGATTATTTTGCCTGTACTATCTAAATCGTTCGTTACAAAAACTTGTTTGTAACCAAATCGACTTTTAAACAGATGATGTCATAGGGCAATCGTCAGAGATGATCATCATCTTCATTTTGCAGGTTCTCTGCAGGATGTTAAGGCATCATCTGCAATTTAAAAGATTCTTGTTTTAATCTAACACGAGGAAGGAGTTGAATGTTATAAGTATCTTAATACTTACCTGTCTTGTGGCAATTGCGGCATATACTGATTTGAAATTTGGAAAGGTATATAATGCACTTATATTAGTCGGATTGATTAGTGGAATGATTCTAAGATTTCCAGGAGGAGAATCTGACTTAAGACAGGCTTTTATGTCGATTGGCATCTCGGTGGCACTTCTTTTGCCAATATATTTATGTAAAGGAATTGGAGCTGGAGATGTCAAGCTATTCGCAGCGATTGCTGCATTCTTAAATTGCACAGATATGGTGCAATGTATCATACTATCTTTTCTGATAGGTGGGGTAATTTCCATAATTTTTGTAGTAAAGAATAAGAGTATTAAACAGACGATTCATTTTGCGCTGCCGATTTTTATTAGCACAGTATTTATAAGCGGAGGCGTTATATGAGTAAAAATATTCTTGTGATCTGCGATAGTCAGGAAGATTATTGCGTTATGTTGGATGGGTATATAAGAGACCACGTAAAAATTCCGTTCGAAATTTACAGCTTTACAGATACGTACAATTTAAAAAGCTTTGAATTAAAAACAGAAACGTCGGTTTTGATAATTTCAGAAAGTTTATTTAAGCCGGAAATATCAGATAGTTTCAAAAATATTATCCTGCTCAGTGAAAATCAGTCCTCAAAAAAACATTTTCAAAACGTGAAAATAGTCAATAAATTTCAAAGTACAGAGCTGATCCTGAAAGAAATATTTGATATCTGTATTGATTCGGATATGATTCTGTATGATATGGAAAAAGAAAAGAATCTAAAAATAATAGGTTTTTTTACACCAATAAACAGAGTTCTTCAAACAACTTCAGCGTTAACACTTGGCGAAATATTAGCCAGGAAACACAAAACATTATATATAAATTTTGAATATGCATCAGGGTTTGAATATATTATGGATGATTGCTTTGAAGAGAATTTATCGGATTTAATGTATTACTTTGAATGCTATGAAGATAAATTTACGATTTATCTGGATAGAATAAAGAAATGTGTAAATAATCTGGATTTTGTTCCGCCGGTAAGTCTTGGTGAGCAAATTCGAACAACAACAATTTCACAATGGATAAAGTTTTTTAAAAAAATAAATGAAAAAACTGAATATGAATATTTAATTCTTGATATTACCGAAAATGTAGATGAAGTCATGAAGATGCTGGATGTATGTGACAGAATATATATGATATCAGGGCATGACAGGATAGCGAATTCCAAACTGGTGCAATTTGAAAAGTGTATTTCGAGACCAGAACTGGAAAGCCTTAAAGAAAAAATTAAAAGAATTGATTTCCCAATATTTAAAAGACTTCCGACGAAAGCAAATTTGTACATGGAAAGTGACGTAAATTATTTCCTTAGAGAATATATTAAAGGAGATAAAGTATATGGACATCAGGCATAACACACTTAAGAAAACAATTAAAGAAAGCCTGTTTTCAATGATGGATTTCTCCAGGGAGTTATCTGATGAGGAAATTTATGAGCTTATAGATCATGAAATCTTGAGAGTATGTAAGAATACATCTTTATCTCTGTCTGATAAGAAAAAGCTTAGAATTGAGCTGTTTCATTCAATACGAAAATTAGATGTTTTGCAGGAACTTGTAGATGATAGCAGTGTTACAGAAATAATGATAAACGGCTGTAATGATATATTTATTGAAAAGTCCGGAAGACTTCAAAGATACAATATGAAATTTGAATCAAAAGAAAAGCTTGAAGATGTTATTCAGCAGATCGTTGCAAAATGTAACAGGGTGGTCAATGAGAGTTCGCCTATAGTGGATGCCAGACTTGATAACGGTTCACGTGTGAATATTGTTCTTGCACCGGTTGCATTAAATGGGCCAATAGTGACCATACGAAGATTTCCTGATGAACCAATTACCATGAATAAGCTGATCAGCTTTGGATCGATTTCGGAATATCTAAGCAAATATCTTAGTGTTCTTGTAGAAGCAGGTTATAATATTTTTGTATCAGGTGGGACCGGATCCGGTAAAACCACTTTTCTAAATGCTTTATCATATTATATCCCCGAAGATGAAAGAGTAATCACAATTGAGGACAACGCAGAACTTCAAATAAGGCATGTATCTAATCTTGTCAGGATGGAAACAAGAAATGCAAACGTTGAAGGATGCAGGGAAATTACCATAAGAGATCTGATAAAGTCATCTCTAAGAATGCGCCCTGACAGAATCATAGTAGGTGAAGTCAGAGGCGGTGAATGTGTTGATATGCTCCAGGCTATGAATACTGGTCACAGGTCCATGTCAACAGGTCATGCGAATAGCGCAGAGGACATGCTTTCAAGGCTTGAAGTCATGACTATGATGGGAATGGATATTCCACTCTCGGCTATAAGAGGACAGATAGCGTCTGGTATAGATATAGTTGTTCATCTTGGAAGGCTCCGCGATAGAAGCAGGAAACTTTTAGAAATTTGCGAACTTACAGGAGAAATAAATGCCTCTAATGGAAAGATTGAAATGAAGACGTTGTTCAGATTTGAAGAAAACAGTGATAGTACGGACGAAAAAGTAGAAGGAAGGTGGATTAAAGTTAATGAGCTCAAGCGTGATACAAAGCTTAAAGCAGCAGGTTTACGACTTCCGACCTGAACTCAAAGACTGGAAAATACTGCTTGGAGGAGTAATAGTTGTAGCTTTATTTGGAAAGCTTTTTTACGGAAATCTTTATTACAGTATTTTCCTTTCACCTATGATAATTCCCTGGTATTGGCATCAAAAAAAGAAACAAAAGAAAAGAGATGGACGCGAGATAGGAATACAATTTAGAGACGCAATGATGGCCGTTTCAACATCCCAAAAAGCAGGATATTCCATAGAAAATTCGTTTGTGATGGCAATGCATGATATGAAGCTTTTATACGGAAAAAACAGTCTCATTTATAAAGAGCTGAATATAATAGCAAGAGGATTAAAAAATAATGTAACTCTTGAAAAGCTTCTTGAAGAGCTGGGAGAAAGGAGCGGGAATAAGGATATCAAAGAATTTGCAACGGTTTTTAATGTTGCAAAAAGAAATGGTGGCAATATGACTAAGATCATTGGAAGAACAGTAGATGTTATAGGTTCAAGAATGAGTGTTGAAAAGGAAATAGATGTAATTATAAGTGCTAAAAGAATGGAAGCGGAAATAATGGATATCGTTCCTTTTGCAATAATTATGTATGTTGGTTCAACATCTCCTGGATTTTTTGATCCACTATATAACAGTATTTATGGATTTATTGTAATGACGGCCTGTATGGCAGTTTATATTGCTTCGTTTCTGTTATCAGAAAAAATAGTTGATATTGATATTTAAATGAAATGAATATTTTAATAATTTATATCGCCCTGATTTTAGTATTTCTTATATTTATGATTGCCAGCCTTAATACGAAGCTTCCCGCTTCTCTGGAATCAGAAGGGATTATGAAAATTTGCTACAGGATGTCAGCCTTTTTTATAAGATTTTTTGAAAAGAGATTTAAAAGTATAAAGGGGTACAGAGTAAAAAAAGACCTGAAAATACTAAATTTCAAAAATGACATGACAGAATATGAAGATGAATATTATATAAAAAAACTGGGATTGTCATTGCTTGTAATAATGGTTGCTCTTACATTCAGCATGCTTTCATATATTTCTGTAAGAATGGAAACCACGGTAAAAGAAGGCGGTTATATTGAGAGAAATTCCTACGGAGAAGGTGAAAAGGAACTGAATCTTACAGCAACTTTTGAAGGCGGCGGAAACGAACGATTTGACATAATTCTGGATGAGCAAAAATATACCAAAAAAGAATTGGATAATATGATTCCGGAATTTGAAAAGAAGCTTTTGATATCGATTCTTGGAGATAATGTAACTCCAGATCATATTGATAGCAGTCTTAATCTAATAAAGAAACTTGAAGGTTATCCCTTTGAAGTGGAATGGGATATTACAGACTACAAAATAATAAATTCAGATGGAAGTCTTGTATATGAAGAAATACCAGATGAGGGATGCACAGCTTCAGTTACGGCAATTATTACCTACAACGAAAATAGATATGAGAATACATATATATTTATTTTGTACCCCAGGATCCTTACTCAAAGTGATAAAAGGGTACAGGATATAAGTGAGGAAATAGAAAAAGCAAATACAGAGCTTGAAACAGAAAAAGAAATACAGCTTCCTCAAAGCTATGGAAATCTTAAAATACATTGGGCTACAACAGTTAAAGATAGCAGTTTTATGCTGTTTTGCCTTGGAGTAATTGCTTCAATTCTGGTATACATATCTAAAGATAACGAGCTGCATCAGAAAATTCTTGATAGAGAAAAAGAACTGATGGCAGATTATCCTAAATTCGTAAGTCAGCTTGTTTTATATATGGGAGCAGGTATGACAGTAAGAAATGTCTTTGTAAAGTTATCACGGGAATATGCTAAGGAAATAAAAAAGGGAGCTTCCAAAAGATATTTGTACGAAGAGATAAGCAAAAGTTGTAATCAGCTTGAAAGTGGTGCGTCAGAAAGTGAAGTATATGAGCAGCTTGGAATAAGATGTGCACTTCAGCCATATACCAGATTATGCACTCTTTTAAATCAGAATCTGAAAAAGGGAAATTCCGAATTATTATCAATATTGCAGGAAGAATCTGAAAAGGCCTTCAGAGAAAGAATGGACAGGGCAAGAAAACTAGGAGAAGAAGCGGGAACGAAGCTACTAATGCCAATGGTAATGATGCTTCTTGTAATAATGGTCATTATTATGATACCGGCATATCTTTCTTTTTAAATTGAGAACCAAGGTTGTCAATTTAATCTTTGGATTAATTATCAATCCTATATTTCACAATAATGTAAAGAAAAAGTATAAAACATATTAAAGGAGTAAAAATGAGAAAAATAAAAGACAATTTAAAGAAAATGGCGCAGGGAATAAAAAATTTCTGGAACGATGAATCCGGTATGGGAACAGTAGAAATTATATTAATTATAGTTGTCCTTATTGGACTTGTAATCGTATTCAAACAACAGATCAGCGGACTTGTAGAAGATATCTTTAAGGTAATTAAAAATGATGCGACATCAGTCACAGGTTAATGGATATCTGACAGTTTTTTTGTCACTATCAATAACTGTGATACTGTCACTTGTTCTGGCGCTGTTTCAAGGCGCCAGAGTAAGTGCCTTTAAGATGAAATCAGAAATAATTTCTGATGTGGCAATGAAATCGGTTTTGTCAGAATACAGCAGAGAACTGTATGAACAATATGGAATATTGATGGTTGATACATCTTATGGGCAGAAAAAAGGCGGAATAATAAACGCACAGGATCATCTAAAATATTACATAGAAGAAAATACTAAGAAGCCAATGCTGGGCTATCTGCAAGATTCAACTATGATGAATTCAATTTTTTTAAAAGAAGCAGCAATTACAGGAAGTAGTTTTGCAGCTGATGGAAATGGAGCGGTTCTAAGAAATCAGATTATTGAATATATGGAGGCGGTACCATTTGGAGATAGCATTTCTAAGGTCTCAGATAATCTGGGAATTTTGCAATATAATGGCTATGATACAGAAGATATATCAGCAAAGCAGACTGCAAATCAGCAAATAATAGATGATTATGATCTTGGTACTACTACAGATGATGATGGAAATGAAGTAGAAAGAACTTTGGATAATCCAGCTGATAATGTTAATTCTCAGAGAAGTGTAGGAATTTTAAATCTTATAAGTGGTCAGGAAAGCATTTCAAATGTTTCTGTAGACCTGTCAAAATACCTTTCCCAAAGAAAAATAAATCATGGAACTGGACTGGGTGAAACTGAAAATACGGGCATCCCGGAAAAGCTCTTAATTGATGAATATATTTTTGAAAAGTGCGGAAATTATAGAAAGACATTAGATAAGAGTAAATTAAAGTATCAGATCGAATATATTATAGCAGGCGAAAATAATGATTACAGCAATCTGGAAAAGGTTTGTGAAAAGCTTTTATTCTGGAGGGAAGCATCTAACTTTTCTTATATTATGACCAATGAAGGATTTAAGGAAGCAGCGCTCACAGCGGCTACGTTAATTGCAGCTCTTGCAGGTGCACCAGCTTTAACAGAGCCTATACAATATTCCATACTTTTTGCGTGGTCATTTGCAGAAAGCATAAGTGATATAAGTATTCTTTTAAAAGGTGGAAAAGTTCCGATTATAAAAACAGCAGGTACATGGAAACTTTCGATTGAAGGAATGCTGGATTTTAAGAACAATTTAAATTCTGATTGTAAAGAAGGCCTTAAATATGAAGACTATCTTAGAATGCTGCTTTTTACAACAGAGACAGGCGATAAGACAACACGACTTATGGACATTATGGAAATGGATATAAGAAAAACGAAGGGAAACAAAAATTTTAAGTTGGATTATTGTCTTGATAAATTTTGCGGTCTTATAAAAATGCAGGATAAAAGCGGCTTTAATTTTGAAATAGAAAGAATATATGGTTTTGATAAATAGTAAAAAAGGAGCAGATGCCGATGGTTTTCCCATGTCTAAATAATCTAAAGGGTAAAAAAATAGTCCACAAAATTCTCCGGACAGTTCTAAAATTGGGAAGGCCATCGGCATCTGCTTCTATTACTGTTGAAGCAGCAATGATCATGCCGCTTTTTATATTCTTTTTCCTGAATATTCTGGGAGCCTTTAACATTCTAAGGCTTAACTGTGACGTACAGGCTGCTATTCACCAGGCGGGTAATAAGGTTATGATACAGGCCTTTGATGCAAAAAGTGCACTTGGAAGCGATGATTCAAGTGGAGCTGGAGAAGCATTTATAGGAACATCTTTCGTAGCTGGTAAAGTTAAAAAATACCTTGGAAATGACTATTTAAAAAACAGCAGAATCAATGGTGGAATAAGCTTTGCCCAGTCGAAGATACTTCTAAATAATGACTATATTGATATAGTTGCAACATACAAAGTCTCACCTTACATTAAATTTCCAGGTTTTAAAGAGTTTAATGTACAAAACAGATATTATGGTCATGCCTTTACAGGATATGACATAGAGCATGGTCTTCACACATCTGAAATTGAAGAAGAGATTGTTTATATAACAGAGAATGGGACTGTATATCACAGAGATATAAATTGTTCTTATTTAAAGCCCTCCATAAAAAGTGTTTCAAAATCTGAAGTTAGTAAAAAAAGAAATAAAGATGGAAGTAAATACTACAAGTGTGAATACTGTGGAAAGAAAGCGGCCAAAGGTGAACTCTATATTACTGATTATGGAAACAGGTACCATACAAAAAGAGATTGTCCAGGACTTAAAAGAAGTATTTTTCCCGTAAGAATATCTGAGGTTGGAGGAAGAGGTCCTTGTAGTAAGTGCGGATAAAAAGGCCACAAATGTGGATAACATCATAACAAAAAAACAAGAATGTGGAAAAGACAGGTAAGACCTTCAGATATAAATTTAGCATATAAAACTTTATACCATTAAAGAAAGTAGGAGCGTCTAAATATGGATAAAACAGAGTTAGGAATTATAGTAGTTCTTATATTTATAGCAATGTTGTTTGATATTAGAAAAAAGAAAATACCACTATATATGATTTTTTTTATTGGAATTATAAGTGTAGCAATGACAATTTATAACATGATTTTTGGTAATGAAAGAATTGAAGAGGTGGCTGCTGGATTATTTCCTGGAATCACGCTGTTTATAGTCAGCTTTTTGACAAAAGAAGGAATTGGATATGGAGACTGCTTTATCATCCTGTTTGCAGGAATGATATTAGGAATTGAAAAAATGATAATGATTTTGATGACGGCATTTGTTTTAAGCTCCATTTTGTCTGTTTTTTTATTTGTTTTAAAGAAGGTAAACAGAAAGAGCACACTTCCCTTTGTGCCATTTCTTTTTCTGGGAATGGGGGTGACTATTTTTGTTTAAGTGTAAGAAAGAATTGAACGGATATTTTACTGTTGAAGCATCACTTATTATACCGATGGTTCTGGCTGTGTTTGTGATTATCATTCATGCTGCTTTTTTGCTTTATGGCAAATGTATATTATCACAAGACGTATATATACTTGCATTTAGATCAACACTATTAGGTCAGGACAAGGATATGTCACCTGCTGATTATATAAATAATATAAAGGATGAAAAAATCGGAGAAAAATACATAGGAAACCAAAAACCGGCAATAACAGTGTCACAAAATGGAAAGAACATAACTGTTAGTGGAAGTACCAAAGCAAATCATAGTGCTATGTCAGGTTATTTTTTATCACCTGCATCAGGCTGGGAATCTAAGGCAGTCGGTCAGGCTGAAATTATTGAATATGCACCACACATAAGGAAAATTAAAAGAGCAAAAGATATATTGGAGAATAAAAAGGATACAAAAAAATGATGGAATTTAATTTTTATAGAGATATTCAGCATAATTATATGGTAATAAAGGGAGAGAAGGATAGCAATTATCAATACAGGATGTTTACATCCAATAAGATAAAAGGTCTACTCCCATGTAGTGAGCATAACATAAATACTACCACCTATTTATATTATGAAATTGATTCAAAACAGAGTTTGAAAAATCGTTATGCATATCAAAAACTTTCATATGAAAAACTTGTAAGACTTTTAAAAAATATTATCAAAGTATCTGATAGTATATCAGCATATTTACTTAGCTTTGATGGGATTATATTAAGTACAGAATATATATATGAGAGCATAGAAGACGGAGAACATTACTTTACATTCTATCCATTATGGAAAAATGATAATGATATAAATCAATTTACAACCGATCTTCTTGAACTTACAGATCCGGAAGATGAAAAGGCTCAGCTTTTAATATACAGGCTTTGTGACCTTGCCCAAAATCAAGGAATTTCTTTTACTGAAATAATTCGAATCGGACTTTCCGAGAGTGAAAAAGATAAAGATAAAAAAGAAATTGTTCAAAAGAAAACAGTTCAGATAGAAGATGATTTTGAAGAAAATGAAACTGATTTATTTAATATAGAAGAAAACAATGATGCAGATGAGATTAAAGAAGAGAGAAATAAGAATTACAAGAGGAATGAATTAGAAAGAGAAAAGATGGCTGAATATGATGAAGATTTAATGTCTTATGAAGATGAGATGGTAGTTAGTAAAGGACGAAAAAAGGATAATAAAGGAAAAAAAATATATGTTATAAATTTCGTTGTATCAGGACTGTTTCTTACTGTTGTGGCAGCACTTTTTTACATAAGAACTGTTTATATTCTTACATATAATGAAACACTCGTTACTCTGATAATAATGATGGTATCTATTATATGCAGTCTGATTTCTTTTATAATGGGAATAATTAACAAAGCCAAAATTGAAGATACGGATAAAATAGTAGCTGAAGAAGATGAAGAAGAATTTGAAGAAAACTATCAGGATGAATTCATTGAAACCTATATGGATATGCCTTATGAAGATAAGAAAAATAGCCAATTCTATTCAGAATCAGGTAATAATTGCGAGAATTATGGAGAAACAATTTTGCTTGAAGATGCAATGAATACAAGCAATTTAAAGCTCTATGGAAAAGATGTAAATGGAACAGTAAGTATTGATCTTACAAAACTTCCAATTATAATTGGTAAACTTCCCGGAGCTGTAAATTATGTTCTTAAAGATGATTCAATCAGTAGAATTCATGCAAAAATATATAAAAATGAATCGGATGAGCTTTGTATTCAGGACCTTAACAGCAAAAATGCTACTTATATAAATCATAAAAAGCTTTGTCCAAACGAAAGTGAAGTATTTGGATTCGGTGATGAAATCAGCTTTGGAAGACTTTCATTTAATTGCAGATAAAATATATATGCTTTTTCAATCTATTTTTCATCTTTTCTTCACAGAGAAAACAGGGCATCCTGTGTGTTTGTTGATTTTATGATGAAAATCAATAATCTATGTTATAATGAGTTTGATTTGATCTGTCGTATTTATTAGAGGCAATCATTTTTATCTAAATAATAAAAAGGAGCCGATATTAATGAAAATAAATATTTATTATGGCGGAAGAGGAATAATTGATGATCCGACACTGTTCGTAATTTCAAAGATCACCGACGTATTTGATGAGCTAAATGTTAAAACTCAGAGATACAATCTTTATGAGCAGAAAAATTCTATAACTGCTCTTACCAATACATTAAGAGATGCTGACGGCATTATACTTGCTTCCACAGTTGAGTGGTATGGCGTTGGCGGATATATTATGCAATTTTTGGATGCATGCTGGCTATATGGAGATAAGGAAAAAATAAAAAATATCTATATGATGCCTGTTGTAATGTCTACAACCTATGGTGAAAGGGATGGCCTTACAAGCCTTTCTTCAGCATGGGAGGTTCTCGGAGGACTTCCTTGTGATGGTATTTGCGGTTATATAGCAGATACAACAGATCTTGAGAATAATAAAGATTATATAACTATATTAGAAAAGAAAGCTGAAAACATGTATAGATATATAAATCAGAAGATTCCTTGTCTGCCTGCAAGTAATATGGCTGTTAAGGATACGGTGTACATGACAAAGAATTCCGAGCTTACACCACAGGAATCAGAACAGCTTTCCGAATATGTATCAAATGATACCTTTGTCAAAAAGCAGAAGCAGGATATTCAGGAACTTGCAAGTCTTTTCAGAGATAAGATGGTACAGACACAACAGTCTGTTGGAGCGGATGAATATATAGATGCTTTTAAGCGTAAATTTACTGCTGTTGCAGGAGTTCATGCCAGATATAAAATCATGGTGGTAGACTGGGATTCAATAAAAGACATAATAATTGATGTAAATAATAAGGATTTCAAATGCTATAGCGCCAATGAGGATGCGGATGTAGAGATAAGTCTTAATAAAGATACTCTGGATCATATTATAGAAGGCAAAATGACCTTCCAAAGAGCGTTTATGGCAGGAGAAATGAAGATGAAGGGTGACTTTAAGCTACTTAGAAATATGGATCAGTTATTTGATTTTATGGAGAGTTAAATGGAAGATAACACTGAAGAAAAACAGCAGACATCGCCCTATGATGCATTTTGGATAATGCAGAAAAAAGCACTTAGGCATTCCTTTATAAATTCAACGATGGTCATTTTAAATATAATCATATTTGTTATATGTGTTTTTACAGGAAGTCTTTTATACCAAAAAGGTGCTCTTATCCTTGAAAATGTAAGAGCTGGAGAATACTATAGGCTTGTGACTGCTATGTTTTTGCATGGGGATTTGCAGCATATTCTTGGAAACATGATGCTTCTTGTATTTATGGGATCTATGGTAGAGGAATATATAGGGCATATACAATATTTTATTTTGTATTTTATAGCAGGGATTGGAGGAAATATCTTATCTTTGTGGTATGAGAGCCTAAAAGGTCTTTCCTGGTATTCCTATGGAGCAAGCGGAGCTGCATTTGGAATAATAGGAGCATTTCTTGTTATTATAATTATAGGAAGAAAGACATTAAGAAAAGGGACAGGTATTTTAATAAGAACCCTTTTACTGGTTGCATTTTCAATATATAGCAGTTTTGCAGATGCAAACGTAAATTATGCAGCACATATTGGCGGTTTGGTATTTGGAATGATATTCACAGGTATCATTTCTTTTGGAATTAGAAAACAGATAAATTTGGAGGAATGGATATGAAGGACAGTAATTGTATTTTTTGTAAGATTGCAAATGGAGAAATACCATCAAACACAATTTATGAAGATGATAATTTCAGAGTAATACTTGATAATGGACCAGCAACTAAGGGACATGCACTCATATTGCCCAAGGAACATTATGCAGATCTCTTTGAGCTTTCAGAGGAAGCAGCTTCTGAAGTATTAATCGTAGCCAAGAAAGTTTCTGAAAAAATGAAAAAGACACTTAATATGGATGGATTAAATGTTGTACAGAACAATGGAGAAACAGCTGGTCAGACTGTAAAGCATTTCCATGTACATCTTATTCCAAGATATGAAAATGACGGACAGCATATTTTATGGAATCCAACATCTCCATCTGCAGAAGAGCTTGTACAGGTGAGAGATACAATAAATTCATAATAGAAATAAAGGGTTGGAGATTTTATGAGAACAATAGATGTGGCTGAAATAACCAGGACAGTTGCCCAGATGTGCATAGATGCAAATTATAAATTATCACCAGATATGCAGAACGCATTAAAATGTGCCCAGACAAAAGAAGAATCTGATCTTGGAAAAAAGATATTTGAGCAATTGCAGGATAATCTTAACATTGCAGAAAATGATATGATTCCTATTTGTCAGGATACAGGTATGGCTGTTTTTTTTGTTAAAGTAGGACAGGAAGTACACTTTGAAGGTGGAAATATCACTGATGCAATAAATGAAGGTGTAAGGAAGGGATATACCGAAGGCTTTTTAAGAAAATCAGTTGTAGGCGATCCTCTTATAAGAACAAACACCAAAGATAATACACCTGCCGTAATCCACTATGAAATAGTTCCGGGAGATAAGGTGGAGCTTACCTGCGCTCCTAAAGGCTTTGGCAGCGAAAATATGAGTAAAGTATATATGCTTAAACCTGCTGATGGTGAAGAAGGTGTAAAAAATGCCATTATTCAGGCTGTAAAAGATGCAGGACCAAATGCATGTCCGCCAATGGTTGTAGGTGTGGGCGTGGGAGGAACCTTTGAAAAATGCGCAATAATGGCAAAACAGGCTCTTACAAGAGAAACCGGAGTACATTCAGATATAGAATATGTCGCTAAAATGGAAGAAGAGGTACTTGAGAGAATAAACAAGACTGGAATCGGACCTGCCGGACTTGGCGGAACAGTTACAGCCCTTGCTGTAAATATAAATACATATCCGACGCATATCGCCGGCCTTCCAGTAGCAGTAAATATCTGCTGCCATGTAAATCGTCATGTTACAAGGACAATATAAATGCTTATGCTATAAAGGAAATATAAACGTTCATTTTGCAGGGACAATATAACTGTTTATGATATAAAGGCAATATAAACAGTTATGTTAATTACAATGACTTCTTGTGAGCAAAAATATGATTGCGTGCAGGAATCCCGCATTCCGCAGGATACATCCCATGCTTTGCAAGGACCTGCTCCAATACGATCATTGATTTTTGCTGAAAATCAATGATTTATATATTTTTCTGCGATTAAGACGCTATAAAACATATGTAGGAGAGTAACGGTGGAATATCATTTAACATTACCATTAAAGAAAGAAGATATAAGTAAAATGAAAATAGGTGATATGGTTTACTTAACAGGAACTATATATACCGCCAGAGATGCTGCACATAAAAGAATGTACGAAGCTCTGGAAAGAAATGAAAAACTTCCTATATCATTAGAAGGAAACCTGATTTATTATATGGGACCATCACCTGCAAGGGAAGGAAGACCTATAGGATCTGCAGGACCAACAACTGCAAGCAGAATGGATAAATATGCCCCAAAACTTTTAGATCTTGGATTACAGGGAATGATAGGTAAGGGAAAAAGATCAGAAGAAGTTCATCAGGCTATAATTAGAAACAATGCGATTTATTTTGCGGCAATAGGTGGCGCAGGAGCTCTTCTTTCCAAGTCTATAACAGAAGCAAAGGTTGTTGCATATGATGATCTTGGTACGGAAGCTATTAGAGAATTAAAAGTTACAGAATTTCCTGTAATAGTTGTAATAGATTCTAACGGCGAAGATTTATATATGGAATCCCAGAAGCAATTTAACAGAGAATGAATAACAATGTAGAAGATGAATAATCAAAGTGGTGAAATATATAATAATACAGAATAAAAGCATAGTAGGGAGAAAATTACTTTAAAGGTCGTATGAAAACGACTTTTTGGCACTTAGTTCCAAAAGCTACACAAATAGGCAAATTGAAGGCGATAGTGTCGCAGGGCCTATTTGCCTCTCTAATG
>JAILEJ010000442.1 GCA_024688095.1 Butyrivibrio sp. | reverse complement strand
CCTCAGGAATGCGGTAACAAGACAGGGGTAAGATGGATAAGAGTTACTGATAACAGGGGTCGAGGATTTGAATTTGGTGGAAAAGAGCTTTCTGTATCGGTTCTTCCTTATACACCTCATGAGATTGACTGCGAAAATCATCCGAATCAGCTTCCTGCGATACATAACACATATGTAAGAGTAGGACTTGCGCAGATGGGAATTGCAGGAGATGATACCTGGGGAGCAAAGACTCATCCTGAATTTATGATTGATAATTCCAGACCATTAGAGCTTTCATTTAGCTTTAGAGCAATATGATCAATATCTTGTATGCAAAAATGAGATCAATGAGATCTAGAAGTTTGGGATAATTATATGTTACTTATTAAAAAAATTGAAAAGGAAATTTATGCAGAAATTTGAAATTGTATGCCCTTGTCATTTTGGACTTGAGGCTGTGTTAAAAAGGGAAATAATAGACCTTGGTTATGACATTACAGAGTCTGTTGATGGCAGAATTACTTTTGCCGGAGATGCAGATGCTGTTGTTCGTGCCAATATCGGACTTAGAAGTGCAGAAAGAGTTCTGGTGAAGATTGGAAGCTTTCATGCGGAAACTTTCGAAGATCTTTTTCAGGGGACAAAGGCACTTCCATGGGAAGAATTTATACCAAAGAATGGCAAATTCTGGGTAAAAAAGGCTGCCAGCGTTAAGAGCAAACTTTTTAGCCCGTCTGATATTCAGTCCATTATGAAAAAGGCAATGGTAGAAAGACTTAAAGAAAAATATAATGTAAGCTGGTTTGATGAAGATGGAGAAAGCTTCCCTGTAAGAGTTTTTCTTATGAAGGATGAAGTTACAGTAACACTTGACTCAACTGGGGATTCTCTTCATAAAAGGGGATATAGAAGGCTTGAGTCAAAGGCTCCTATAGCTGAAAATCTTGCTGCAGCACTTATCATGCTTACACCCTGGAAAGAGGATAGAATATTAGTTGATCCATTTTGCGGTAGTGGTACCTTTCCAATAGAAGCAGCTATGATGGCTGCAGGTATAGCTCCTGGACTTAACAGAAGTTTTACAGCAGAAAGCTGGAAGCATATTATAACGCCAGAGAACTGGAAGGATGTCAGAGACGAAGCCAGAGAAGAAATCAAGCTAGACCTTAATGTAGACATTCAGGGATATGATGTAGATCCTGAAATGACTGAAATTGCTCGAATAAATGCTGGTAAAGCAGGAGTTGAGAAAATGATACATTTCCAGACAAGAAGTGTATCAGAGCTTAGCCATAGGAAGAAATACGGCTTTATAATAACCAATCCGCCATATGGTGAGAGAATTGGTGAAAAGAATGAGCTTGCTGATCTCTATAAGACTATTGGAGAACGATACAAGGCGCTTGACAGCTGGTCAATGTATATGATCACAGGATTTGAAAATGCTGAGAAATATATGGGAATTAAAGCCAGTAAAAATAGAAAAATTTATAATGGTATGATGAAAACATACTTCTATCAGTTTATGGGGCCAAAGCCTCCAAGACGAGATAAGAGCGGGGAGTAAATAAAAACAGCTATGAATAATGAGGGACTAAAGAAAACAGCTATACTTGCCGGAATATATGGCGTGGTTGCTGTTGGCAGTATTTTTTACAGGGCTGCAACAAAAAATATTATTATTGTTGATGCAGCTATCGAACTTGATGAAGAAAATATTGATGGCGAAAAATATAATCTTCATGTTTCAAATGACACTACAGGCACACAGGCGGGAACATTCAGAATTCCGCTTGCAAGTGATGTATCTTCCACAAGTATTACTGTTGATGACAGATACACAGATGGAGAACTGCTTATATATATCAATAGCAGAGATGAGAATTTTTATAAGGAAAACAGTATCCTTTACAATGATGTTTCACTTACTAAAGCTGAGTGCCTTGAAATGTCAGATGATGCTGTGTGCCTTAATTTTGGTGTTGATGGACTATCTGAAAAGACGGTGGAACTTTCGGAAAGATGCATTATAGTAAGTGTGGCAGAAACAAGCGAAAAGTATGAAAATATTGTTGTTATAGATCCCCTTTGTGGTGGAACTGATACTGGGTATGTAAGTGGAGACCTTCAGGAAAAAGATATTAATATGAAGGTTGCAGCCTATGTATATGATTATTTTAAAGATTCTGATGATATAAAAATTTTTTTGACAAGAACAAGAGACGAGCAGACATCTGTAGAAAAAAGAGAGCAGATAATTGAAAGAAGCGGAGCGGATTTTCTTGTAGAAATTTCAACGGATTCATTTGAAGAAAATACAGATATAAGTGGTTTTAATGTATATTATAATGATGTTTATTTTATAAGAGAATTTGGTAATTTTGAGCTGGCAAAAAGTCTGTTTAATAATATATATATGACTGATTCTGTAACGCCTGGTGAAATACAGGGGCAGTCACAGTGTGATGATGTATTAAAGAATTCTAAGATACCTTCTGCGGTAGTAAGTGCAGGATGTCTTACAAATGAACAGGATAGAGAGAATTTATCTGATGACGAATATCTCAAGGCTGTCGCAGAAGGAGTTGCCAGGGGCATAGAAGAAGCTTTTGAAATAACCAATCCCGAAGAGGAAGAAACAGAGTAACACTATTAAAAATACTAACAGAAAAAATGTCACAAAAGCTAATAGTAATTCTATTATAATAGTGGACGGATAAATACATAAAATATATATGGGAGTGCGGATAATTATGAAAATAGTTTTTGCAACTGGAAATAAAGATAAACTTCGTGAAATCAGAGAAATTCTTGGAGATATAGCTACGGATATAGTTTCAATGAAAGAAGCCGGAGCTGATATAGATGTTGATGAAAATGGAAACAGCTTTGAGGAAAATTCCAAAATAAAAGTTCTTGCTGTTCAGGAATATCTAAAGGCTAATTCAGAGGAGTATAAGGATGCCGTAATCATGTCAGATGATTCAGGCCTTGAAGTAGACTACCTTAATAAAGAACCTGGCATATATTCTGCAAGATATCTTGGAAAAGACACGTCATATACCGAAAAGAATAATAATATTATAGAAAGACTTTCAGGAGTACCTGATGAGAAGCGTACAGCAAGATTTGTGTGTGCTGTTTCTGCAGCTCTTCCAAGTGGAGAAGTACTTACTGTAAGAGGCACAATGGAAGGTCGGATTGGATATGAAATAGCAGGAGAAAACGGATTTGGATATGATCCAATTTTTGTTTTGCCAGAACTTGGAAAAACTTCTGCAGAAATAACAGAAGAAGAAAAGAATGCGCTTAGCCATAGAGGAAAGGCTCTTAGAATGATGGCAGAAAAGCTTAAGGAAATCGGAGAACTGATCTGATGCATAAGATATTATTAGTTAGTGATACTCATGGAATGGATAATAACCTGTATAGAGCGATAGAGGCTGAAAAGCCTCTTAGTCTTATAATACACTGCGGGGATATAGAAGGTAAGGAAAAAGAGATAATAGAGCGTACTGGAAGTATTCCTACAAGAATGATCAAAGGAAATAATGATTTCTTTTCAACATTACCAGCTGAACAGGAATTTGAACTTTGTGGTCATTATGTATTTCTGACTCATGGACATAGATATGGCGTAAATATGGATTTGGAAATTTTAAAAGAAGAAGCTTTTGCAAGAAAAACAGATATTATTATGTTTGGACATACACATAAACCTGTTGCAAAGGAAGAAGATGGATTTTATATATTCAATCCGGGAAGCTTGTCATACCCGCGCCAGAGCAATAGATTGCCGTCTTACGTTGTTCTAAATATGGATTATGATGGTACAATTAATTACGAAATAAAGTTTTTAGAAAAAAATTGAAAAAATGTGTTGACAACTGTTTGCATATTGAGATATAATTCTACTTGCGCGTGAGGGAAACGGCGCAAAACACTTAAGAAACGGGGTGTGGCTCAGCTTGGCTAGAGCGCCTGGTTTGGGACCAGGAGGTCGCAGGTTCGAATCCTGTCACCCCGATTTTTTCAACTAAATATGCAGGTGTAGTTCAATGGTAGAACACCAGCCTTCCAAGCTGGATACGTGGGTTCGATTCCCATCACCTGCTTTGCAGAACTGATTATACAGTTGCTGTATGGATTGTGTGTCCGTAGCTCAGCTGGATAGAGCAACGGCCTTCTAAGCCGTGGGTCGGGGGTTCGAATCCCTTCGGGCACATTTTTTATGTAAACTTGCAAAGAGTGACATAAGAATCGTGGTTAACACCAGTATGGTGGGTATGGCGCAGTTGGTTAGCGCGCCAGATTGTGGTTCTGGAGACCGTGGGTTCGAGTCCCACTATCCACCCTTTACAACAAAAGTGTAGGCTTGGTTGACACTTTGGGCTATCGCCAAGCGGTAAGGCACAGCACTTTGACTGCTGCATTCGTGGGTTCGAATCCCGCTAGCCCAGTTTGGCTACTTTAACTTGTTGCCATAAGTAATTGAAGGCAGCGTAATTGAATATGGGATACTAGCTCAGGTGGTAGAGCACTTGACTTTTAATCAAGTTGTCGGGGGTTCGAATCCCCCGTGTCTCATTACTAGCAAAAACCTCAGTCCTTTGGAAATAAGGGATTGAGGTTTTTTCGTTACAATCATAAAGGTCTTTTTGATATAACAAAAAAGATTACCGAAATCGGTAATCTTTTTTCTATGCGGATGACAGGACTTGAACCTGCACGTCGGGAAACACTAGAACCTAAATCTAGCGCGTCTGCCAATTCCGCCACATCCGCATGCTTTTCACAAGCAAGGATTATATTATCATCCAAATGTGACGGTGTCAAGCAGAGAAATTACTTAATTTAATATCTCTAATAAACCAGCCTGATCAAAGTTTCTCATAAGCGAAACTACTTTATCATATTTGTCTTTTTCAGATTCCGGTATGGAGTATTCCTCAAGCATTTCCATAACAGCTTCAGCTGAATCAAAATCAAATACCGAAATAAGCTCTTTAATGGTCATATAAGCGTCATGAAGATTGGACAGAGGAATTTCTTCTCTGGAATCATTAGAGGCGTCTTCTGGAGCCACAGGAGATAGTTTTTTAAGGTAGCTTCTATATAGCTCCAAAAGTTCGGGTGTCCTGGCATTAATTTCAGATATATTCTGATCGTCGCCACACTTTTCAAGGTATTCAGCTTTGTCACCAAGTTCAAGTGCGCCTATAGTTCTTGAGGAACTCTTAAGGGCATGAACAAGTACTGTATAGTTCTTAAAATCACCTTCATTCATATACGATTCAATCTTATCAGCTTTTTCAGTTATATGATCATAATAGTCTTTTAGGATTTCAACGTAGGTTTCTTCGTCCATACAGTGAAGAATGCCTGTTTTAGTATCAACTCCTTCCAATCTGTTAATGATCTCTTTGTATTTTGCAGATGCATCTTCATTGGAGGAGAATTCATTACTATCAGTATTTGTATTACTATCTGGAGAAGAGGGCTCAAAGTTCATAACTTCAAGACCTTTTAGGAAGTCACTTATTACTTCCATATTTGTATTATCATCTTTTTTATCATCTATGCCTATGGAATTTAGTATTTCCATTTCTTTTTCTGTAAGAACAAGATCATCAGAGGTATTCTGCGATTCTGTAATAAGTTTATCCTTAGGCAGATATTTATAAAGCATTTCTTCCAGTTCTTCTGAATCAATTGGTTTACTAAGATAATCATCAAATCCTTCAGAAACAAAATGCTGTTTTGCTCCGGATATTACATTTGCTGTAAGAACTATACAAGGAGCAGATGGAGAAAGATTTGTATTTAGAGCTTTCAGGTTCTTTAGAGCTTCAATTCCATCCATTTCAGGCATCCTGTAATCTATAAATATAATGTCATATATTTGTTTTGTGACCATTTCGAGCATTTCATGGCCACTCATAGCTGTATCAAGAAGAACTTCTGTAGGTTTTAAAAGGCTCTTTATTACTGTCAGATTCATGGAAGTATC
>JAILEJ010000415.1 GCA_024688095.1 Butyrivibrio sp. | reverse complement strand
CGAATGTAATGGATAAGTCAAGTTAATTCCTGATATCATAGAAATTATTAAAAGAATGAAAGCATAGCAGTTTTTTAATTCTTTAAGACCAGAAACAGATAATTGGAATGTTACAAAACCTATATTCATTACATAAGCAATTAAAAAAAATTATATTCATTACATAAGCAATTAAAAACAAAATTATATTCATTACATAATCAAACAGAAAGGATCTCTATGTCATTAAAAGAAATCGCAAAGCTTACAAATTCATCCATATCAACTGTATCAAGGGTTTTAAACGATCCATCAACCAAGTGTGCATCAAAGCAGCTAAAGGACAGGATCTGGGAAGTATCAAGAGAAATGGGGTATCTTCCAAATGAAGCTGCAAGATCTCTGCAAAACGTTTCAAGAAGAGACAAGAAAAAAAACAATTCCAGAATAATTCCAAATAATAGCGGAAACTACAATAACAATTCTAATAATAGCGGAAACTACAATAACAATTCTAATAATGCAGACAAAAATTCAACGTATGCAAACAGCTCCTCCAGAAGTTCAACGCATGCAAATACTTCCTCCAAAAGTTCAATGTATGCAGGAAATTCCCAATACAGCAGTATGTCCACTTCCGGAAATCCATCCAAGCATTCGAATGATTCCGCTACTAACGTTCTCCACTTCTCGGTAGTTATTGCCAGAATATCATCCCTGGATAAGGACCCGTTTTTCTATGAGCTGTTTAGAAGTATCGAAGAGGAGATCTTCAAAAAAAGAGCTGTAATCGATAAAGTTCTATATACCAATGACAATATAGACAAGGATATCGCATCAAGCGATGGAATAATAATTCTTGGAAGATGCAGTAAGAAATTATATGCGCAAATTGAAAAGGCCAACCCCAATATCGTAGGAATATGGCGTAACCCTATGAAGTTTAACGTAGATGAAGTTATATGTGATGGAAAAAAAGCAGCTGAAATAGCCATAAATCATCTGGTATCACTTGGTCACACAGACATTGCATATATAGGCAACTGCTCATATGAGAGTCGTTATGATGGATACTGTGAAGCACTTATCCGGCATGGCTTTGCACTTGATATGAATCTTGTACGCCAGACAGAACAAAGCTTCGAAGAGGGAAAAGCTGCATTTAATGCGCTCCTTACTTTAAAGAAATCCGGCGAACTCGACTTTTCTGCAATCTTTTGTGCAAATGATATAACAGCAATCGCCGTACTAGAACAGCTTTCAAAAGAAAAAAAGAATATAAGAGAAAGCATATCAGTTATAGCTATAGATAATATTGATGAGTCACAAAACACCAAGCCGCTCCTTACAACAATTCAAATTCCACGAAAAGAAATGTCCCACCTTGCCATCAATCTATTAATAGACCGAATCCAAGGAGGTCATTCTGACACCGTTCGTATTGAATTTCCATGTAAGCTTATAAACAGAAGCAGCTGTTACAAACATTTATCAGAAAGATAAGCTTAATTGAATACCTACTATAATTGTGATAAAATTTTCAAAGTGTATTAATGGAGGTACAAAAATTGATTGGCCATAGAACTATTAAAAAAATTCAGAAGGGGTTTAAAGAGAAAAAAAGAAATATTGATAACTTTTTTATAAGAAAATTTTCTTTTCCTATAGTATACCATATTCATGCACTTGCCCCTATAAAAAAAGACAAGGTAATATTTGTAGAACCAAAGGGACAGGTAGTTACCGAAAATTATGAACTTCTTATTGATAAATTAAATAAAGATTACAATCTAGATGTCAAAGTACACTTCCTTATGGAAAAATCAGGAGTCGGTTGGGAGGAACATACCAGACGAAGATTTGAGTTCTTAAAGGATGCTGCAACTGCTTCTTTTCTTATTTACAGTTTTCCAAATGACCTGTATGGATCTTTTAAGCCAAGAAAAGGTACAAAAGTAATGAATACCTGGCATGGCTGCGGAGCATTTAAAAAATTCGGTTTCAGTACAGTAGATAAAGGTTTTGGAAGAAGCTCTTTCCAACAACATTTATATCATGTTCATCCTGATTATGATCTTGTTCCTGTTTCAAGTAAGGAAATTGAATGGGTCTATATCGAAGCAATGGGGCAGAACAAAAATCCTTCCTGTGTAAAAGGAATCGGCGTAAGTCGTACAGATGTTTTTTATCAACAGGATTTTATCGATAAGTCAAAATCACATTTAAACCAATTGCTTAATGAAAAAAATCGTAATAAGAAAGTACTTTTATATGCTCCTACTTTCAGAGGTGGAATTGCACATAGTAAAACTCCAAATGAGCTTAATATTTCAGAATTATATAATGCTTTGAAGGATGACTATATTATTCTTTTAAAATACCATCCACTTGTAAAAAAGCGATACAGACCTGAAATCCCATCAGAATGTTCCAATTTTGCACTCGATATGACCGACGATATGACAATTTCTGAATTGTTATGTGCTGCAGATATCTGTATTACCGACTATTCCTCTCTCATCTTTGAATACTCGCTTCTTGACAGGCCACTTTTATTCTTCGCATACGACTTAGATGAATATGATACCGAGAGAGGATTTTATTATAACTATAAGGATATGGTTCCCGGACCTATCTGCAAAACTACTGCCGAACTTATAGACAACATCAATAAGCTTCCTGAATCATTTGATGTAGAAAAAAATAATGCATTTAAAAAGAAATTTATGAGTGGATGTGATGGACATGCAACAGAAAGAATCATAAGTGAATTCTTTGGTGATGCTATTGAACCGTTCCGTAAATAAGAATATGGATTAATATATTATATCTTTAAAGTGTGCAAGAGTGTTTCAGCTTCGCTTGACACACTACACATAAAAAAAGGGGCTGTGAAAAAATGAGATAATCATTTTTTCCAACTCCCTTTTTATATCATTTTTTGTGAGGTATGCTGTTTCTGGCAAAAATAGAGTATAATGCCCCTTTCCCCAAAAACTACAAACTTTTTTGATTAGGCAGCTTCTTGGAGACGCATCTTTTTATTGTGATATTTATATAAGTTATGACCTATTGAAA
>JAILEJ010000399.1 GCA_024688095.1 Butyrivibrio sp. | reverse complement strand
TTTGCCGTTATGTTTGTTCATGTAACCTTCGCTAATATCAGTTCTAAGATATAGAGATTTTAATTTATTTCTGTCTTTATCACTTACAACGTAGCCATCAGGACCTTTCTTCATAAAAAGATCAATGTATTTTCTATATATAGAAACAACGCCTGCAGAATATTCAGGCTTTTTCATTCGACCTTCTATTTTAAAAGAATCAATACCAGCTTCTAGTAATTCCGGAAGAATATCAATTACACACATATCTTTAAGGCTAAGTGGATATTCTTCACCAGTGTTTTTATTATTCATATAGGAATATGGAAGTCTGCATGGCTGGGCACATCTTCCTCTGTTACCACTTCTTGGACCGATCATACTGCTAAAAAGACATGCTCCTGAATAGCAATAGCACATAGCACCATGAATAAAAGCTTCAACTTCAATACCTTCATTTCGGATTTCTCTAAGTTCTTGCACTGAAAGTTCCCTTGCAGGAACAACTCTTGTTGCACCCATACTTTTTAAAAGTCTTGCGCCGTATATACCAGTAATTGTCATCTGTGTACTTGCATGAAGCTCGATATTCTTAAAATTATCTCTGATATATTTAAAAACTCCAAGATCTTGAACTATAACGCCATCCAGACCAGCATCTGCAAAAGGTCTTAAATAACCATCAAGTTCATCAAATTCACGTTCTTTTACAAGAGTATTTACTGTAAGATAAATCTTTTTCCCATGTAAATGCGCATAGTTTATAGCACTGATAATTTCTTCTTCAGAAAAATTATCAGCAAATGCCCTTGCACCAAACATCTGACCACCAAGATAAACGGCATCAGCGCCAGCGTTAAAAGCACCAATCATTGTTTCGTAGTTGCCCGCAGGGGCTAGAAGTTCTACCTGTTTCATAATCTCCTACTGTACTAAAAAATATAGGCTGCCAAAAAGGCAGCCGTTTATCATTTTTTCTTTAAACTTTTAAGTTCAGCTTCCATTTGAATAATTTTTTTGGAATCATCACTAATACTGGACTCAAGATTTTTAACATTCTTTTCTGTATTTTCAAGCTTTATCTGAGAAGCAATAAGTTCATGTTTTATATCATAAAGCTCTTTTTCTTTTTCCTTAATCTGCTCTTCCAAAAGTTCAATCTGCTTTTTGGCTTTAAAATAGTCATCAGCAATATTAAGCTGAACAAGAATATTCTGCATATCAGGAGCAGCATTTTTAAATGAATCCATTTTTTTATAATCAGCTATCATGTTATTGATATAAGAAGCAACCTTCTGTAAATATTCTTCACTCTCATAACCACTGAGTGTAAGAACCTTTCCCCCAATAACAACCTCAGCATCTGTTTTATCAACCTTTGCCATAAAAATGACCTCCCCAAGAACTTTTCCTTAAAAAAATACTATTTTTATTTTAATCGGTAGACACAACTTTAGCAATACCCAAATGTGAGTATGCCAAATCTGTTGCAACTCTTCCTCTTGGAGTACGATTTATAAGTCCGTTTTTTATAAGATAAGGTTCCAAAACATCTTCAATTGTGCCTGCATCTTCACCAATTGCAGCTGCAAGAGTGTCAAGTCCTGCCGGACCACCATCAAATTTTTCTATTAATGTCAGCAGAATATTTCTATCCATATGATCAAGGCCAAGCTTATCAACATCCATAAGGTCAAGAGCCGTATCTGCAACTTTTTTGGTAATGACACCATCATATCTAACCTGAGCAAAATCACGAACTCTTTTTAAAATTCTATTAGCAAGTCGTGGAGTTCCTCTGCTTCTCCTTGCAAGCTCAATTGCACCTTCATTATCTACCTCAACGCCAAGAATTCTGGCGGATTGCATAATGATAGTTACAAGTTCGTCCAATTCGTAAAATTCCATTCGATAAATCATTCCAAATCGATCACGCAAAGGTGCGGAAAGCATTCCAGCCCTTGTTGTAGCACCAATCAGTGTAAAATGAGGGAGATCCAGTCTTATTGATCTTGCAGTAGGGCCTTTTCCAATCATAATATCAATTTTATAGTCTTCCATTGCGGGATAAAGTACTTCTTCTACCTGCCTGTTAAGTCTGTGAATTTCATCTATAAAAAGAACTTCACCTTCCTGAAGATTATTGAGAATTGCAGCAAGTTCACCAGGTTTTTCGATAGCCGGACCACTTGTAATTTTACAACTTGTTCCCATTTCGTTTGCTATTATCTGAGATAATGTTGTTTTACCAAGTCCGGGAGGACCATATAGCAGAATATGATCAAGAGCCTGATTTCTCATTTTTGCTGCTTCAATAGAAACCATAAGGCTTTCTTTGATTTTACGCTGACCTATATATTCTTTTAATCTTTTAGGTCTAAGAGATCCTTCGATATTATAATCTTCCGGAGTAAAAGAAGTATCAATACTTCGATTTGATCCATTTGTAGCTGATGTCTGTATCTTGCGTTTTTCCATTTTTATTCCCCATGTAAATGTTTTTTAAAATAATTCTTTCAAAGCAAGTTTCAATATTTCTTCTGTATCCAGATCAGCTCCGGATGCGTTTACTACTTTTCTCACAGCTTTCATAGCTTCTGTTCCATTGTATCCCAAAGCAACCAAAGCCTGTACTGCATCATCCCTTGATACATTACTATCTGTATCATTAAGTGACATGGAACCAACCGCATTACCTGAAACAATTGCCTCATTAGGAATTTTATCTCTAAGTTCAAGTACGATTCTTTCAGCTGTTTTTTTACCAATGCCTGGAGCTTTGGCAAGAGTTTTTGCATC
>JAILEJ010000394.1 GCA_024688095.1 Butyrivibrio sp. | reverse complement strand
GTAAGACCGGAATGAGCATGGTTTGAAACTGCCACATTAATTGCGAAGCATTCAAGTATCTGAGCCCAGCCTGTACAGCTTCCATATGGATAATATGGAAATCCTGCATTTTGATCTGTAAGCGTTGAATCTCCTGCTATCCAGATAACAGGTACATCTTCTTTTAAAATTTCAATCTTTCCAAGCTGTGCGTGCATACCTGATACACTTATAAAAATTGTTTTATCCATCATAGGAACTGAGGACAACGCAGGAATATATGGTGTTACATTTACATAAAAGCTTGTTTCATATTTCTGACCCTTTTTTAGATCAAAGCTGTCCCTTACAAGATTTCGTCTTCCTGACCATATTTTCATACCAGTTATATCATTATCTGCAATAAATTCCAGGTTTATTTTATATGTACCAAAATCTTTTACATCACATCTAAAAACAAGAACCTGCCTGTCACCAATTACAGCTGTTCCATTCTCCCACATCTCATAAGCTGTTTTATAACCTTCACCATCAGATTCTCTGTGATTCCAGCCGCCATTATTAAGTGACTGCTCTGCTTTGGTGTTTCCCGCAACATCAGCCTGATTTACAATACCATAGCCTCTTTTCTTTGAATAAAAGCTCCCATCAACAAAATATGTACTCACTTTTTTACACCCCTTATAAATTATTTATCTTCGTCTTCTATCCTTGCCGCTCATTTCATAATACTTCTTTTTATCTTCATACATTATCATATCAGCTTCTTTTATAAGATCATCAATTGGCTGATCAAAGTGTTCTTTATACAAAACTCCAAGTGCCATACTAACTCCCTGACGCTCAAGTTCTTCTTTAACCTGCTCAATCTGCCTGTCAACCTCTTCTCTTGTAAGATTCCATTCGACAACCAGATATTCATCTCCCCCAAATCTATAGGTAGATTCCTTTCCAAAAACACTTATAAGACAATCAGCACCTCGCTTAAGATAATCATCCCCTTCTTTATGACCTTTTGTATCATTTACCTCTTTAAGGCCGTTTAAATCACACATTATAAGAATTACCTTATCATCTATGTCATCATTTTCCTTATCTTCCACTTTTTCCATAAGTGCATGCCTGTTTGACAGGCCTGTAAGCTCATCATGAAAACCTGCTTTTTTTAATTTAGCAGTATTATTTCTGTATCTGATAAGTACAGAAAAAACAAACTCTGTAAAATCTATTACCTCAGAAACCTTTTCCATATCAATAATAGGTGGATTGTCCACACCATAAAAGCCAACAATCTCACCATCAATATGTATGGGTCCAGTAACCAAAGTATGAATATCCAAAGCTTTTAACATATTATACAATGTATCAGAAATTTTTTTGTATTCTTCTATGTCATAAATCATGACATTATTGGACTTTTCATATTCTTCAATCCATGTATCAAGCACTCCCTTATAAGCAATATTTTTCAGATCGCTGATATAGGAATTTGTGCCTTTCTTGTACCACTCATAGGTATTATCATAATACCCACCTACTTCACCCTCAAATATATATGCCCTTTCAGCATTTAGAGATTCACCAATATATTTGAGAATATTATCTATAGTATTGCCCTCTATATCTGCCTCACTTGCAAGCTTTACCATATCATTAACAAATTTATCAATTTCTCTCTCCCTTTCAAATTTGTAATCCAAATTCCATTGGAGATATCTTTTATTCTGCTGATACCAGGCAATAATGCAGGCAACAATAAATGTAATAATAATATTAACAAGATCAGACCCAAAATGTTCAGCATCCTTGAAGCTATAGGAAAAAAACATAAAAACTGTTACAGAAATAAGATTAAACAGATAAATATCTATAGGTCTGTCATGAATAAAAACAGAAAAAATAATAAGCGCAACATTAACTAAAACGGCATTATCATTTGGAATTCTAATAGTACCAAGATAGGTAATAATAATGATTGCCATAAAGCATTCAAAATAAAGAAGCATCGTAATATGCAGATTAATTTTTGATTTTTGAGATGCATAATAAATAAAAGCAGTAATAAAAAAACCTGGGATAAACAGATATAAAGACTCCATTTTCAAAGTATAACTGAGCGTTCCACCTGTAACTATAGTTATAACAGACGCAACAATAAAGGCTATCATAAGAAGCACCGATATTATTCCTATAGTTTTCTGATTAAGCTGCCTTTGCTTCTCATTTATATATTCATTACTACAGCTTTTTTCTGCACCATATAATAAAACATTCAAAACTTTATTCATAATTCCCCCTCAAAGAACATGTGATAGATTCATTATACAACTATCCAAGAGCTTATAACAAAGATATTTATTGCTTTTTCGTAATAAAATAAGCGGAATGGATTAAATTGTAAATTTTCCATTCCGCCTTTAATATCATTTACATGCGAATCATAATATTACTGAAGCTCTGTTCCTGTAAGGAGTTTATAAGCCTCTTTATATTTTTCGATTGTCTTATCGATTACATCCTGTGGAAGGTTATAATCGCTGTCTGGATTAGCCTTAAGCCAGTCACGTACAAACTGCTTATCAAATGATGGCTGTGAATGACCTGCTTCATAGCCTTCAAGTGGCCAGAAACGGCTGCTATCTGGTGTAAGCATTTCATCTGCAAGAACTACTTCACCATTTTCATTAAGACCAAATTCAAACTTTGTATCTGCGATTATGATACCCTTGGTAAGAGCATAATCAGCACACTTTTTGTAAAGTGCGATTGTATAATCACGAATCTTTTCAGCATATTCACGTCCATGACCAGGGAAATCCTTCTCAAGAACTTCTACGCTTCTCTCAAAATCAATATTCTCATCATGATCACCAATTTCTGCCTTAGTACTTGGTGTATAGATAGGTTCAGGAAGCTTATCACATTCCTTAAGTCCCTCTGGAAGCTTAATTCCACATACTGTGCCGTTTTCCTTATAGCTTGCCCATCCACTACCTGTTATATATCCACGAACAATACATTCAACAGGGATCATTATAAGCTTTTTGCAAAGCATACTGTTACCTGTAAACTCCGGAGTACGGAAAAACTCAGGCATATCATTTGTGTCAACACTTACCATATGATTTGGAACGATATCTTTTGTAAGATCGAACCAGAACTTGGACATCTGTGTAAGCACTGCACCTTTCTTAACTACCTTATTTTTCAAGATTACATCAAATGCTGAAATACGATCTGTAGCTACCATGATAAGGTTGTCACCTATATCATAGATTTCACGAACTTTTCCCTCTTTTACAGGACTATACTCTGTCATAATGCTTATCCTCTTCCTTTTTATAAAATTGATATATTTAACCTATATAAACAATCCTCTATTCATAACTCTATGAAAACATATCGCAAATGATCAGGGGATGTTATACCATTTTCAGATCTCACCTAAGAGATCATTTAAGATGCTCTATCAGTCATCCTCTTCTTCATCTGCAGCTGTATTATATACAGTACGCTTTCTTGCCATTTCGTCACTTTCAAGATATTCGTCATATGTTGAACGCTTATCAACCATTGATCCATCAGGAAGAAACTCTATTATTCTGTTTGCTGTAGTCTGAACAACCTGGTGATCTCTGCATGCAAAGAGTTCTACACCAGGGAATTTGATCATACCATTGTTAAGAGCTGTGATAGACTCCATATCAAGATGGTTTGTAGGCTCATCAAATACAAGACAGTTTGCACCGCTTATCATCATCTTTGAAAGCATACATCTTACTTTTTCACCACCGGATAATACCTTAACCTTCTTAACTCCATCCTCACCTGCGAATAACATACGGCCAAGGAAGCCTCTAACATAGGTAGAATCCTTTATCTCAGAATAACCTGTAAGCCATTCTGTAATATTGTAATCATTGTCAAACTCTTTTGTATTATCCTTAGGGAAATATGCCTGAGATGTTGTTACACCCCATTTATAAGTTCCTTCATCAGGCTCCATCTCTCCCATGAGTATCTGGAAAAGAGTTGTCTTTGCAAGCTCATTACCACCAACAAAGGCAATTTTGTCATCATGCTGAACTACAAAAGAAATATTATCCAAAACCTTAACGCCATTTATTGTCTTTGAAATTCCCTCAACTGTAAGAACCTCGTTTCCAATTTCTCTTTCAGGTCTGAAATCAATGTATGGATACTTACGACTTGAAGGCTTCATTGTATCAAGTTCAATTTTCTCAAGAGCACGCTTTCTTGAAGTAGCCTGCTTAGATTTAGAAGCATTAGCAGAGAATCTTGAAATAAATTCCTGTAGTTCCTTGATCTTCTCTTCCTTCTTCTTATTGGCTTCTTTCATCTGACGAATCATCAGCTGTGATGATTCATACCAGAAATCATAGTTACCGGTAAAGAGTGTAATCTTGCCATAATCAATATCAGCAATATGTGTACATACCTTATTAAGGAAATATCTGTCATGTGATACAACAATAACTGTATTTTCAAAATTTATAAGGAACTCCTCAAGCCATGCGATAGCATCCATATCCAAATGGTTTGTAGGCTCATCGAGAAGCAGAATATCAGGATTACCAAACAGTGCTCTGGCAAGAAGTACCTTAACCTTAATATTACCATCAAGATCCTTCATAAGGCTGTAATGATATTCTGTACCAACACCCAGTCCGTTAAGTAAGCTTTCTGCATCAGACTCAGCTTCCCATCCATTCATTTCAGCAAATTCAGCTTCAAGCTCACTTGCTCTGATTCCGTCTTCATCTGAAAAGTCTTCTTTTGCATAAATAGCATCCTTTTCTTTCATGATTTCATAAAGACGGGCATTACCCATGATAACTGTATCAAGAACAGTGTACTCATCATATTTAAAGTGATCCTGTTCAAGGAATGAAAGACGCTGACCGTCTGTAATTACAACATTACCATTTGTTGTCTCCAATTGACCTGAAAGAATCTTAAGGAATGTTGACTTACCGGCACCGTTTGCACCGATGATTCCATAGCAGTTTCCTTCAGTAAACTTAATATTTACATCTTCAAACAGAGCCTTCTTACCAACTCTAAGTGTTACACCATTAGCACTGATCATTATAATAACCTTTCAAAATCAAAATAAATATTTACATAACCTTTCGTATTATAAGAAATAGAGCGAAAAAAATCAACATAGACAAATATTAATTCCTTGTTAAAATATTGATGTAACTCGTAATCATGATACAAAAAGGAATTATTATATGAACAATAAAAAACTTTTCTGCTTCGATCTTGATGGAACACTTCTTACAACTGATAAAAAGATATCCCCAAAAACTTATGAAGCACTAAAAAGCTTTACTGATAACGGAAACCACTTTGCAATAAACACAGGAAGAGCTATTGACAGTGCCCTTCTTGTCCAGGAAGAGCTAAACCTGTTTTTTAAAGGAAGCTTTATTATAGGCTTCAATGGTTCTCAAATATATGATTGTGACAAAAAGGAAACCGTATATCGTACCGGTGTCCCACTTGATATTGTTCCAGATATTTTCACAATTGCTAATAAAAGAGGAATACACCTTCATACCTATAACGATACCCACATACTGGCAAACAAAGATGATGAAGAATTAAAATATTATAGAAGAGTTATTAAATCTCCTGTTTTATTTACCAGTGACGTTTGTTCAGAACTAAGTTTTGATCCTTGCAAACTTATTGCAATAGAACTCCATGATCATGATAAGATTGAGGCCTTCCGACAGGAAATCACAAATAAATATGGAGATATACTGACACTTTTATATTCTAATCCCTACTATCTTGAAATATTTAACAAGAATGCAGGAAAAGGAAGCGCCGTAATCCGCCTTTGCCAGTATCTTGATATTCCTGTATCAAATTCACTTGCTGCAGGCGATGAACAAAATGATATATCTATGATAGAGGCTGCCGGCACGGGTATTGCAATGTTAAATGCAACTGATATGGTAAAAGAAAAAGCCGACGTTATCACTGCAACTGACAATGACAACGACGGCCTTGTTCCATTTCTTATAGGATGACAATATTTTAAAATCAGTTTTCTCCAAAGTGCTTTTCTATAAAAGCCATAATCTTAGGGCGTATCAGCAAACCTGTAAGAACAGCAATTACAGCAAATGCCAAAACCGCAACAATAAGTATTATGAAGTACTCACTAAAGAGAAGATCACCAAAGCATACAAATAAGAAAATACCCGGTATACATCCAACAGCAACTGCTCTGAAAAACTTTCCGGCAGATATTCCTGCCCTGACGGCAACATATGGAATCATTCCATTTGGAATAACAGGTATAACACATAGCAGCATAATAAACAAATCCGGGTATTTTGTTTTGCTTGCTATCATCTCAACTCTTGAAGTACTGCCATCCTGAATTATTGCATTAGTTCTGCGTCTAAGCTCACGCACAACCAGATAAACTCCCATATTTGATGCCACATAAGTAAGATAACAGATAATTGTTCCCAAAAGCTTTCCATATACTATACCGGAACACATATAAATCGGAACACCAGGAAAGAAAATGGTTATTGTCTGAATAACCTGTAATAGTACCAAAACCCATATTCCTTCTTTCCCATTCTGTTCAATAAAAGTCTCCATCTCTTCCAGATTTCCACTTTTTAATACAGCATAAAATTCAGGTGTAAAAGTACTGATCGTATATATGACAATCGCAATTGCCACTATTATCATTATTAACCTGAATACATTTCCCTTTGATATCTTAAATTTCAAAACTCTTCTCCCCTGT
The DNA here is from genome assembly GCA_024688095.1 of Butyrivibrio sp. Classification (GTDB taxonomy): domain Bacteria; phylum Bacillota; class Clostridia; order Lachnospirales; family Lachnospiraceae; genus Butyrivibrio. The sequence continues at coordinate 8,984 of JAILEJ010000394.1, read as the reverse complement.
CAAATTTCTTTATCAAGTTTATACAATCATGGCTTAATATGTCAATGCTATCTTTTCCATATTATACAAGCAGCATATCAGAACATCCCAAAACAGGCTCATATTAAATAAAAAATGACCAGCACACCAATTAGGCATGCTGATCATATCACCACATATTATTATTCTGTATGAAATTACTGACATCTTCTCTGATAACAGATTATTTCAAAATCATCCTTCTACGATAAGATATCTTCCATCACCTATATCAAATACCTCATCTGCTTCAAGCACGTCACTTCCTTCAGTATCGACTCCGGCATCTTCAAAATACTCTTCTACTTCTTCTGCAGAATCCACTACAACTGCCATACAGTCTTCCAAAAAAGCCTCTGCTGCCTCCATACTGTCAGCAACATCCTCTGGAAATAGTTGCCCCTGATTCTCCAAAAAGCATTTTAATACTGTTTCATCATACTCATGCATAGTCATATCCTCACTGATTATAAATTAAATCCCCTAAACTAAAAACAAACAACGTTTAGACAGTTCGTGATACAGACGTGCTATAGGAAGTCCTACTACATTGTTGTAATCTCCGTGAATTCCAGATACAAATCTGCCAAATTTACTCTGTATTCCATATGCCCCGGCTTTATCATAGCCATCTCCGGTATCGACATAGCAGTTTATCTCTTCGTCTGTCATTGGAAATACTGATACATCTGTACATTCACTAAAAGTAAAATGTTTCTCATCCTTACCATCTGTATATATAACAGAAACACCTGTATAAACCTGATGAATATTACCCTGAAGCATCTTTATCATATTCAGAGCATCATCCCTGTCTTTTGGTTTTCCAAGTATCTTCTCTTTATATGATACAACGGTATCTGCACCAATTACAATAAGGCTTTCCTCATTAGAAATTAAATTTCTCTTAAAAATTTCTTGTGCTTTTTGAAACGAAAGTTCCTCAACTACTTCCGATGGCTTATTACTTGTTATTTTCTCCTCACCTTCTGCTGGAATTATTTCAAAGTTTTCATAAATACTTCCAAGAAGTTCCTTCCTTCTAGGTGATCCCGAAGCTAAAATTACTCTCATAAATAATTAAAACGATTTTACGACTCTTCCAGAGGCATTTCAGGAGCCATTTCCGGCTTAAATACTCTGTTATTCTTTTCCTCCTGGCTCTTAATAAGAGCAAGCGCTTCCTGTCCAAAAAGCTTCTGAGAATTAACAGATTGTTTACCTCTTCTGTCAGCCTTTACATATATTCCAGTCTCATTCATAATATGAGCCTTTTCTGTGTCTTTAAGCTCCATATCAAGAATATGCCAAACCTTATCCTTAAGATCCTGATCCACTATAGGGAAAAGAATTTCCACCCTGCTCTCAAGATTTCTTGGCATCCAATCAGCACTGCTGGCATATATTTCGCTATTTCCTCCATTTTCAAAATACATAATTCTACTGTGTTCAAGATAATTTCCAACTATGGAACGAACGGTAATATTCTCTGACACACCAGGAATACCTGTTCTAAGACAGCATATACCTCTTACAATAAGGTCAATATGAACACCTGCCGCACTCGCTTCATATAATGCTGCTATTACATCCTTATGGCATATTGAATTCATTTTAGCCACAATATGTGCAGGCTCTCCTGCAAGGGCATGCTGTTTTTCTCTCTCTATCAGATAAAGAATTCTGTCCTTTAACCACAGTGGTGCAATAGAGAGTCTGTTCCATCCTAAAGGTTCTGAATATCCTGAAAGCATATTAAATACAGCAGTTGCATCCTCACCAAATGAGTCATCGCAGGTAAACATACCCACATCAGTGTAAAGCTTTGCTGTAGAATCATTGTAATTTCCTGTTGCAAGATGAACATATCGTCTTATACCGTCATCTTCTTTTCTTACAACAAGAGTAATCTTACAATGTGTCTTTAGTCCTACAAGACCATATATTACATGACAACCGGCTTTTTCAAGTTTTCTTGCCCATACAATATTATTTTCTTCATCGAATCTTGCCTTAAGTTCAACAAGAACTGATACCTGCTTACCATTATCAGCAGCCTTTGCAAGTGCAGCTATGATAGGAGAATTTCCACTTACACGATAAAGAGTCTGTTTAATGGCAAGTACATTAGGATCATTGGCAGCTGTCTCAACAAATCTTACTACAGGATCAAAGGTCTGATATGGATGGTGCATAAGTATATCACCCTTCCTTATAGCTGCGAAAATATTTTCATCCTGTGGTATCTCAGGTACAGGCTGTGGAGATAGATATCCGTGCTCTTTATATTCATCAAAGCCGCTAAGCCCATACATCTTCATGAGGAATGTAAGATCAAGCGGGCCGTCAATCTTATATATTTCATCCTCTGTAACTCCAAGCTCAGAAACAATTCTTGAAAGAAGCTTTTTATCTATTTTACTGTCAACCTCAAGCCTTATAGCCTGGCCCCACTGCCTCTTTTTAATCTGCTTTTCAATCTCCTTAAGAAGATCTTCTGCCTCATCCTCGTCTATGGACAGATCGGCATTTCTTCCAACTCTGAAAGTATGACAACATACTATATCATAATTAAGAAAAAGCTTTTTCATATTATTCTTGATAACAGTTTCCAGGAAAATAAGCCTTCTTGCCCCCTCCTGTGCTGTTGGAAGTTCAATTATACGTGAAATAACTGAAGGTACCTGAACTGTTGCAAATGTAGCTTCTTTTTCTCCTTCTTTTTTCTTAACAAGTGCACCAAGATTAAGCGACTTATTTCTAATAAGAGGGAAAGGTCTTGATGAATCTACAGCCATTGGTGTAAGAACCGGATAAATAAATTCATCAAAATATCTGTCCAAAAACTTTACTTCCTCTGGTCTTAACTCATTCCAGTTCTTAACAATATGAATGCCATTGGTTTCAAGCTGAGGAAGAAGGCTCTTATTATAGGTATTATATTGCTGCTCCACGAATTTATGAACAGCAGTTGTAACAGCATCTATCTGCTCTGTTGCAGTCATTCCTGCAATATCTCTTTTCTTATAACCGGCATTTACCATGTCCTTTAAAGATGCAACCCTGACCATAAAAAATTCATCCAGATTGCTGGCAGATATACTAAGAAACTTTAGTCTTTCAAATAATGGATTTTGAGGGTCTCTGGCCTCTGAAAGTACTCTCTCATTAAACTGAAGCCAGCTAAGTTCCCTGTTTACATAATATTTTGAATCCTGAAAATCTATCTGTTCTTTACTCATATTAAAAACCCCTCTTTTGACGAATCACAGGCCTTATACCAAATACCTCTTCAAAGAAATCTGCTCTGTTAGTAAACAGCCCTTTTTCTATAGTTATGTCTTCCATACTATCTATAGTAATCTGAAGTTCGCTTTCTTTAAGGCTCATCTTTATATTCTTGAATTTCTGTTTATGTGTTCTGTCAAGTCCATTAGCCACTCTTAAAATTGCTGAGAGCTTGCTGATCGTAAGATATGATTTCTTATCAATGCCTGAATATCGTTCAGCATTTTCTCCATAATACTCAAATGGCTCATGATTAAATCTTACAATATTGGCAACCATCTTCCTTTCCTTATGAGAAAGACCTATTATTTCAGTCGACATTATAATGTTATAGGAACAATCTCCAAGATTGACCATGCTTATATATTTTCCACAGTCATGTAAAATAGCCGAAATCTGAAGAAGCAATTTTTCTCTTTTTCCAAGTCCATGAAGCTTTTTTGTACTGTCAAAAATTTTCATGGAAAGAAGCTGAAGTGTCTCACTTCTTGATTTACTTCCCATATATCTTTTAGAAATATTCCTTGCACAGGCAAGAATATCCTGCTCAAAATCATGAGTGATTTTTATTATTTTCTTTTTCTCGGCATACTCAAAAGCAATACCATCACAGAGTGTAACTCCGGGAGTCCACATAAGATCCGCTCCGGTTGCTTTTAAGATACACTTAATAAGAAGTGCTGATGTAAATACAAGAGGTACATTATCATCCGGTATGCCAAGACCTTTGGCTATATCAAACTTGGATGATGAATTTAATCTCTTTAAATACTGTAAATACTCTCCTGATTCAACATATCCTTTTCCATAATCTTTATTAGAGATTTTAGAAACTATAGGCTCTATGTAATCATCAAGAATAATTATATTACTTACCTTATGATCCTTCAGATACATTTTAGAATATACTGACAGCTGAGAACTTACCAGTTCTTCCACCAGTTCAGGATACTTAACCTTACTTGCATGTAATGTGTCAAGTTGCGAATGAAGTCTAAGCACACCCAATCTAAGATTCTGGGTTGTAACCAGTGTATCTTTTTCAAAAAGAGATATCTGAATACTTCCGCCACCAATGTCAACAATAGCAGTAGGTTTTTCGAGAATCTTCTGGAATTCTCCACCCTTTATGGCAACCGACTTATAGTCAAGGAAACGCTGCTCTGAATTACTAAGAACATCAATATGTATATTAGTCCTTTGTTCTAACTGATCAAGGACAATATAGATATCGTTGGTCTCACGTATAGCACTTGTTCCATATGCCTGATAATGTGTTACACCATAGGTTTCCATTATCTTTCTGAATTCAATCAGAACTCTTGTAAGCTCACTTACATGAGAATAAGATATTCTACCTGTTGCATATGTTTCAGATCCCAGATCAATATGATGCCTTATATGATCTATTTGTTTTACACCCTTTTTGGGAGATATCTCAAATATCTTCATTCCAAGCTCGTACGAGCCTACATCAATAGCTGCAAAAATCTCACCCGCCATAAGTCATCCTTTCTGTCTGTCAGTTATCATTCGATTCCTGTACCAAGAACATAATCAACAAACTGTCTTGCTGTTCGACCGCTAAGTCCTCCATGTACCATTTCCCACTGGATAGCTTTCTGCATAAGCACTTCCTCAGATACATCGATTCCTTCTCTTTTTGCAAGTTCTTTTACTATCTCTTTGTATTCATCCTGATTTGGTGCTCCAAAGTAAATCGAAACTCCAAATCTGTTAGAAAGCGACAGCTTTTCCTGAACTGTATCACTACGATGGATATCATCATCTTCAAGTCGTTTTTTATCTTTAAAGCTTTCTCTTATAAGATGTCTTCTATTTGAAGTAGCATAGATAAGAACATTATCAGGTTTCTTCTCAAGTCCTCCTTCTATAACAGCTTTAAGATATTTATATTCTGTCTCAAAGTCCTCAAAGCTCAGATCATCCATATATATAATAAATTTATAATTTCTCTTTTTTATCTGATCTATAACATCATTTAAAAGCTTAAACTGATGCTTATAAATCTCAATAATTCTAAGTCCCTTTGAATAATATTCATTTGCAATTGCTTTTATACTGCTTGACTTACCAGTTCCTGCATCTCCATAAAGAAGACAGTTATTGGCTGCTCTTCCCTCTATGAATGCTTCGGTATTATCAATTAATTTCTTCTTTGCAATTTCATATCCAACAAGATCATCCATTTTTACATGTTTTATGTTCTTAATTGGATCAATAATTGCATTTCCATTTTCTTCTTTTACCCTGAATGCTTTATGTAGTCCAAGCTTACCAACTCCATATTCCATATAGAAATCTGTAAGAGTATTTTTCATATCCTCTGCATTTGAACATAAAGAGAGTGACTTTGCCAGTGTACATATACGATTTCTGATTCTTTTATTGAACATTTTACTTTCTGAATCAGTGTCCTCATATTCAAGAAAATATTTCATCTCTTTGACATCAAGTTTTTCACATAACTCTGTAAAATCAAAATCAAAAAACTCTTTAAATATTTCTATATCATGTAGTGCTATATCATTAATACTTCCAGATATATCACCTCTTATTTCTGCTGAGGTACTATAACAATTCTCATTTGAAACAAGAAGATATGTCAGAAAGCAATTCCATAAATTACCGTAAAAACCTCTTTCTCCAGAAAAAGAAATAAGTATCTTCATGCAATCATAGAATTTTTTTCTGTCAGCCTCATATCTTTCTTTAACCTTTCCACCATTTTCCATAAGAAAGGACATTCCGGATAATAACTTTTCATTTTCTTCATCAAAATCTTTGTATAGAATCAGTTCATCTGCTCTCATATTATCTTCCCTTAATAATTTCCAAGTATTTTAAGTGATCTTGCCTCTTCTCTAAGTCCACGAATTGCATTCTTAACCGATGCATCAGCAAGATTTCCATCGAAGTCAATAAAAAATCTGTATTCCCAGTTTCTATCCTCTATTGGTCTACTTTCAATCTTAGTCATATTGAGATTATTATATATAAAATGAGACATCAAATGATAAAGTGATCCTGCCTCATGAGGTATTTCCATGCAAATACTTACCTTGGAAGCATTTTTTAAAAATACCTTTTGATTTGTCACAATAATAAATCTTGTTGAATTTGTCTTTGACTGATTAATTCCCTTTTCAAGAATTTCAAGACCATAATATTTTGCAGCATATTCGCTCGCTATTGCCGCCTGAGTCTTGTCTTTGTCCTTAGATACCTTTTCAGCAGCAAAAGCATTATTTTTCATGCTAATCTGTTTCCAATCAGAATGTTCTGATAAAAATCTTGAACTTTGCATAAGGGACTGTGGATGTGAATATACAGTCTCTATATCTGAAATTTTTGTCCCTGGAGTTGCTATAAGGCAATGCTCAATCTTTATGATCTGTTCCCCTACAATATAATTTTCATATTCTGTCAAAAGATCATAAATTTCACTTACAATTCCTGCAGTTGAATTCTCTATTGGAAGTATTGCATAATCAGCAGCACCCTCTTCAATAGCGCACACAGCATCCCTGAAAGTTTCTACATGAAAGCTGTTTACATTGTCTCCAAAGAACTTTTTCATTGCCGCTTCTGAATATGCACCTTCTGCTCCCGGGTATACTACCCTTGAATTTTTCATATCAAGAGAATCAACCTCTATAAATGGAAGTCTACCGTAAGCTCCTGTTTCTGAAAGCTTTTTGTATTGAAGCTTTCTGCTCATAGACATCAGCTGTTCAAATAGTTCCTCAACCCCTGTTTTGTTAAAATCACTTTGTACCTTATCACGTACGCTCTGAATTTTCTCAGCTTCACGTGTTTTATCAAATACCTTTTTTCCATTTGCGATCTTATAGTCTGCAACCTTGGAACATACATCCATTCTTTCTTCATATAGTCTTACTATCTGATTATCGATATCATCAATTTGTTTTCTGAGCTCACCTAAATCCATATGTTTTTTCCTTTATTTTATTTGTCTTTATCTTAAAATTTTAAAACAAATATCGCATGTTAGCAAGGTGAATGCTATAATATATTTGTAACTAAATATCGTTCATTTTCTTATTTATTTGCTATTTTTCTATTTTAAGAGGGGTATCTTATGTCAAAAAATATGCGCTACATTATCATTTTCGCGTTAATTTTTGTTGCTGTAGGCGTCATTTTATTATTTACGTTTTTAAATGAAAGGATTCCGGATAATCCGGAAACCCAAATGGGCAATACAGCCGGCAACATCTATAATGAAGGTCTGTTCTTTGAAATGGATGGAACTGTATACTTTGCAAACGAAGCCGACAGCGGCTGCATGTATAAAATGAATCCCGATGAAACAGGTCTTAAACAGATTACCAACATGAATGTTAAATATATTAATGGTGCAGGAAAGTATCTGTATTATTACCTCGATTCAACAAAAGCTTCATCTACAAACGGTCCCGGAATCTCAAGCGTAGTTAAATTATATGGCTTATATCGAAGCAGACTGGACGGATCCAAGCAGGAATGTCTTGATAAAGACGATGTAAAAGCAATTCAGCTATATGGGAATAATCTCTATTATCAGATAAAAACCGCAGATAGAGGAATGCTTGTAAAGATAAGTACTTCCAAGAAAAACAGAACCGTAGTAAACAGTGAAGAGATGATTAATCCAGCCTGTAATGTAAATGGTGTAATGTATTACAACGGAACTGCTAATGATCTGGATCTGCATTCATTAAACACTTTATCAGGTGATCTTGTTGCAACTGTAAGAGAAGGATATTTTTATAATCCTATTATAAAAGGTACAACAGTTTATTATATGGATGCAAATAATAACTATAAACTTACAAGTCTTAATCTTGTAGGCGGTGCTACTACAGTTCTTACCGAAGACAGAGTTGATTATTTTAATATGAATGACACTCATATCTTTTATGCTTCTTCTGGTGATAATGCAAGCCTTATAAGAATAAATCTTGATGGTTCAAATCCTATTGTAATAATGCCAGGGATAACAAACAGCATAAATCTTACTTCTAGATATGTTTATTTCAGAGTGTATGGCGTTGAAAATGTTTATTACCACTGGCCTCTTGATGGTTCTGCATCTGTTTCAACATTCGTACCTATAAAATAGATGTAAAATATCGGTTATTGTTTGCACCCAAAACAATAACCGATATTTTTATTATCTCATTAGAAACGTGCGCCGCCGGGCGCACAAATAAACAAGGCAGGAACCCCTATAGTTCCTGCCTTGTCTGCTATTTTAAATATTGTATTTCAAATGCTCTTCCTTTTTAGAAATATCATTATTACTGCTCATCATCTTCTTTCTTTTTTCTGAAAGCAAGAATCATATTTGTTACTGCAATTCCAGCTGCAATTACAAGAATGTAAATTCTATATACATTTGTTGAATCACTTGTTCCTGCACGTCTTGCACCAAGAACCTGTGGGCCATTTGATGATGCACGATCTCTTGCTGCACCAAGTACTGAACCACTAAGAGGAACAGTTTCATCTTCTATTGTAGTTGTAGTTGCACTTGAGCTACTACTATTCAAATTATCAGAGTTATCAGATGATGCATCTATAGTTGTACTTCCATCTTCATTACTTGATTTATTTGAATTATTGCTACTGGTCTTAGTATTTGAATCATCATT
>JAILEJ010000380.1 GCA_024688095.1 Butyrivibrio sp. | reverse complement strand
AAAAACAAAAAAGATAAAAAGAAAAATAAAAAGAAAAAATAATGGTACGCTATGAATATTAGAAAACTTTCAAGATTAGATACATTATTAGATAAACAGAAAAATGAGGAGAAGCTTTTCGGAGCTTCTCTTCTTATTGAGCATAAGGGAAAAAAGGTTTACGAAACCACAATAGGAACAGACAGAAAAGACAGTATTTACAAGCTCTTTTCCATGACTAAACCTATTACCGGAATTGCAGCGATGATCCTGTATGAGGATGGCGAGCTTGACCTTTTTGGTAAAGTGTCCGATTATCTTCCTGCATTCAAAGATATGCAGGTGGTTACACCTCATGGAATAAAAAAGGCCGAGAATGATATCACCATAAGAGATCTTCTGAATATGACTTCCGGTATTTCCTTTGATGGAGATTTTGGAGAAGCTCAGCGTTCTATGAGCAGGGTTTACAGAGAAGCCAGAATTCAGGTTGGTTCCGGAATACTCCGTTCTAATATAGATGTTTGCAATAAACTTGCCGAAAGCTATCTTGCTTTTGAACCCGGAACAAGCTTTGGTTATGGTTACTCTTCAGAAATCCTGGCTGGTATAATTGAGAAAATCACCGGAATGGGATTTTCAGAGTTTCTACAAAAAGAGGTTTTCACTCCTCTCAAAATGACTGATACAGCTTTTTATATAAATGAAAACAACAGTTTGAGACAGGCCGTTCTGTATAGAAGAACAAAAGATGGAACTCTTGTAAGAGCCGAAGAAGATATAAAGCAAAAGCTTGATATGGATAAGCCTTTTAGTGCGCCATGGTACGAATCTGCCGGAAAGGGTCTGTATTCTACCATGGAGGATTACACTCACTTTGCCGAGATGCTCATAAATAAAGGTTCTTACCATGGAAAAGAACTAATTGGTCATAAGACTCTTGAATTTATGACTTCAAATCAGCTTAATAGTCATCAGCTCGAAGCCTTTAATCATATGGACAATTGCACAGGTTACGGATACGGCAATCTTTTCAGAGTTATGATGAATCCCGGTGCTGCAGGTTCAAATGGAAGCGTTGGCGAATTTGGATGGGAAGGTTCCTGTGGAACTTACTTCTTTGTTGATCCAACTGAGGAACTCATTCTTATCTACATGCAGCAGGTTGATGGCGGCTATGACAGCGACCTTATAAGAAAGATACGTCAGATTGTATATGGCGCTTGCTGATATTATTTAGTTTACTTTTTAATCACTTTCTCACAACCTCGCAGTAAATGCGTGTTTCGTGAGGAAGTGATTCGAGAGGCAAATAGGCCCTGCGACGCAGTCGCCTTTAAATGGCCTATTTGCGTAACTTTTGGAACGAAGTGACAAAAAGTCATAAATTTTTAGGAGTAACAAATAGATGAAATTTGAAGGAATAGAAAAAGTCAGTACAGGTAAATTTATCACAAGATATGATCTTCATTATAAAACTGTAGATAATAAAGATAAGATTTATGAAATGATAAGCAGAAATTCAGATATCAAAACAATTCAGGACATAAACAACCCAAAACCAGATGCAGTTGTTCTTATAATCGAAGACGAAACTCATGAACACATTCTTATAAATAAAGAATTTCGTATGGCTGCAGGATGCTGGGTCTACAACTTCCCAGCAGGGCTTATAGATCCTGGTGAAACACCTGAGATTGCAGCCAAAAGAGAGCTTCAGGAAGAAACCGGTCTTGAGATGATATCAATAGATGATTTTATTGGTGAAAGCTATAGTGCTATAGGTTTTTCCAATGAAAAAAATGTATGTGTTGTTGGCACCGCAAGAGGAACCTTTAAAGAAAGCACTTCTACCTTTGAGGAAATTGAACCTGGCTGGTACAGCAAAGCTGAGGTGAAAGAACTTCTTAAAAATAATCCTTTTGCTGCCCGTACTCAGGCTTACTGTTATATGTGGAGCAGAAGCTGAAATCAAGGTAACAGATTTAAAAAATAATAATCACTAATATTTAATTCTTATATAAAGTCATCTGATCATCTTTTTAATAATAAAAGCTTCAATATGGAGATTTTAAATAAATCCCTATATTGAAGCTTTTATTATTTTGATTCTTTTTCAGAACACCATAATTTAATACTAATCTATATTCATTAAATAGCTTTTTTAAATCTGAAGATGCAGAAGTGATGTAGCAAGTGTGAAATATACCATCAGTGAAATTGCATCTACGATTGTTGTAATCATTGGGCTCGCCATAACTGCAGGGTCAAATCCAACCTTATCTGCAAGCATAGGGAGCATACATCCAATAAGCTTTGCACATACTACAACTATTACAAGTGTTATACATACAACAAATGCTACTGAAACTGCTATCTTATCTAGAAGCAGTAGCTTTACAAAGTTTGCTGCAGAAAGCGTAAGTCCGCACAAAGCCGCAACTCTTACTTCCTTCCAGACTGCTTTAAAGAAATCACTAAATTCTATCTCATTAAGTGAAAGACCACGAATAATAGATACACTTGCCTGACCTCCGGCATTACCACCTGTATCCATAAGCATCGGTATATAAGCTGTCAGCACAACATATGCGGAAAGTGCATCTTCAAATTTGGTTATAATAGCTCCTGTAAAGGTTGCACTTATCATGAGAAGTAACAGCCATGGCATTCTGGTCTTATAAGTTTCAAATATTCCAATTCTGAAATATGGCTTATCTGTAGGAAGGATAGCAGCCATCTTCTCGATATCCTCGGTAGCCTCTTCTTCCATGATATCTACAACGTCATCGATTGTGATAATTCCGACCATACGATTTTCATTATCAACAACAGGCATCGCTGTAAAGTCATATTTCTGGAAAGTACGTGCTGTTTCTTCCTGGTCAGTCATAGTGTTGATACTAATGACCTTATCATTCATTATTTCACCAATGATTTCATCTGGCTTCATAATAAGAAGATATCTAAGTGCAACAGTACCTACCAGTATTCTCTCTTTAGTTACTACATAACAAATATTTACTGTTTCTGAATCAAGTCCGATTTTTCTGATTCGGTCAATTGCCCCCGCTACTGTCATATCCTGATCCAAATCTACATACTCCACAGTCATAATACTTCCTGCAGAATCTTCAGGGTATCTTAAAAGATGATTTATATCATTTCTTGTATCGGGGCGGGCATTTGCAAGAATACGTTTAACAACGTTTGCGGGCATTTCTTCAAGAAGGTCTGTAGCATCATCGGCCATAAGGTTATCAATGATGTTAGAAGCCTCTCTATCAGAAAGTGATTGAATGATATACTGCTGATCATCCAGTTCCAGATTTGCAAAAACGTCAGCTGCCATATCCTTTGGCAGAATTCTGAACATTCTAAGAGAATCCTCATTCTCCATCTCATCCATATATGCAGCGATATCTGCAGTGTTCATTTCAGAGATAGTCTGACGAAGTTTTGTATATTGTCTGGAGCTAAGAAGTTCATTGAGTATTTCAGTGTAGTTTACTTCTTCTTCCATTGCTTTTCTCCTTTGAATATGCGGTTTTCATGTAACATCGTCGGGGGACAGGGTTATCGCCAGACTGTAAATGTGTATCCTGTTTCATAAAAACCACCACCTTTCTTTCGGAGCAAAAGCTCTTTACTTTAATACGTCAAAATCATTTCTTTTTTAACAAAAAAAATTATTTGTCATAGAATGTTTTTGTTAAACACCCTATTAAATGTAACACAATTTTTTTAATATATGAACCAAAAAAAATTGATTTTTTATTAAGATTACTTTGACCATATCATCTGGACATATTTTCCATAATGCGCTTTTGTAAGGTCAACCTGCTTTCCATCATGGTAGCTGTTACCATAAATGTTCTCTTCTATATCAACTTCTTTTACAGACTTAAAGCCTAGTTTTTTTAATATATGTATGGAAACAAGATTTTCCTTTTTTACCATAGCCTGCACTTTATCAAACTGCAAAATCTCTTTTCCATAATCCATAATCGCAGAACAGACTTCCTGGGCATAACCCTTATTCTGATATTTTACTCCTATAAGGAAACCTAGCTCTACATTTTCAAAACCATTTCTGATACTGAATCCGGCTCTTCCAATTATATCCCCCGACTCTTTCTCTATAATAGTCCAGGTACCAAAGCCAAGAAACGCATATACCTTATCTATATAATCCCTGGTATATCTTTTCTCGTCCTCAGGATTTTCAAAAAGCCCCTCCATATATCTGGTCATCTCAGGATCTTTATATATTTCATAGAAATAATCCACGTCTTCTAACTTTGTTTCTCTTACAAGACATCTCTTTGTCTCAAGCACATCCCATGGGATTCCTTCAAGTCTTTGATAGGATTTTAAAAATGAATCAAATTCTATTTCAGCAATATCAGTGAAAATAAATTTAAGGCCTTCAAATTTGGTATCTACATTGTATTTATGCAATATGCCGAGTACATTCATATGATGCCGCTCTGCCACCATTGCAATCTCTGAAGAATCTGTCATAAAAAGAGAATTATCTAATATATCAGGATCATTCTTTTTTTCCTTATCCAAAAGCTCTTCTATTTTTTTACTTATTATATCTGTGCTGTCTTTTTGATCCAGCATACAATAATCTGATCTGACACCATTTTCTTCCAAATATCTCACGGTTTCTTTAATATCTTTCACCAGGTCATCATATTCCGCATCTTCTTTGGACAGTAAAAAAATGAATCTTTTTAACACAATTCCCTCCAAAACAAATCATTCGTTATGGGTAAAACGTGATTTTTACTCATACTTCACAGTATTTATTTTAACATATTTTTACGATAGTAATAGTTATATTTACCTTATCGTGTTATAATTTGCTCAAATTATTGTACAGAGAAAGGAATCATTATGGCACAAAATCCAATAGTTACTATTACAATGGCAAATGGTGATGTTATTAAGGCTGAGCTTTATCCTGAAATTGCTCCAAATACTGTTAATAACTTCATTTCACTTATTCAGAAAAACTTTTATGATGGACTTATCTTCCACAGAGTTATTGAAGGCTTTATGCTTCAGGGTGGAGATCCTCAGGGAATCGGCATTGGCGGACCTGGATATGGAATCAAAGGCGAGTTTGCTCAGAATGGTTTTGAAAACAACTTAAAGCATACTGCCGGTGTTCTTTCTATGGCAAGATCAATGCATCCGGATTCAGCAGGTTCTCAGTTCTTCATTATGCACAAAGATGCTCCACACCTTGATGGTGCATACGCAGCATTTGGAAAAGTTACTGAAGGACAGGACATTGTTGATAAGATTGCAGCTGTTGCTACAGATTACAATGATAAGCCTATCGAAGATCAGGTAATGAAAACTGTTACTGTTGAAACATTTGGTGTTGATTATCCGGAACCTGAGAAAATGCCTGAATTCTAAGAAAGCCCCTATAAAGGGAGGATGCCAGGTAAGCACTTGCTCACCTGGCATATTATGAAAAAGTTTTTTATTGGTATTGTCTTTTCTTTCATCTGACAATTATAGTATATATAATAAAAATGTCTTAATAATGATTTGAGGTAACAATTCTTTAAACGATTTGTGAACAAATTATTAACATGAAAGTGTGTCCCTATGATTACAATCAAAGAAATTGCCCAACAACTTAATATGAGTACTACCACAGTCTCCAATGTTATTCACGGAAAGACCGGTGAAGTATCTCCTCAGACCATTGAACGCGTAGAACAATTTTTGAAAAAGGTGGATTATGTCCCAAATATAAGTGCGCGTAATCTTGCCCAGAATGAATCAAAAATCATTGGTTTTGCACTTAAGGCAAGAGCAGATAAATATTCAAATCTTCTTACCGATCCTTTTGTTTCTGAAATAATTGGTGGTATAGAAGAAACAATCAGAAAAGCCGGATACTTTATGATGATTTATATTTCCAGTGATACAGCTGAAATCATGCGTCATGTATCTACCTGGAACGTAGATGGTCTGCTTCTGTTTGGTATGCTTGATGATGACGGAATAAGGGTTAGTGAAAAATATAAAAAGCCTATAGTATGTATAGACACATATAGTATCGAGGGTTTAAAGCATTTTACAAATATTGGCCTTGAGGATGAAAAGGGTTGTTTCCAGATGACTCAGTACCTTATAGACTGTGGTCACAGAAAGATAGCATTCCTTTCTGATAATATGAAAGGTGTCGATCTGGCAAGATTTACAGGATACAAAAATGCGTTGGAAGCAAATGGCATTGAATTCCATGAAGAAGACTTCTTTAAGATACTTCCACATGAGTCTCAGGTAGAGGAAAGCCTTAATGAACTGGCTCAGCGGTCAAAGAATTATACCGCTATTATGTGTGTTTCCGACCTTTATGCCGTAATGTTAATGAGTAAATTCCACGACTTAGGCGTTAAAGTTCCTGACGATATCTCGATAGCCGGTTTTGACGATAATCTTCTTGGAAGACTGCATAGGCCTGCACTAACAACCGTTCATCAGAATGTTAAGAAGAAAGGTCAATTAGCTGCAGAAACCCTTATAAAAATAATAAAAGGAAAGATTGGTGCAAGTAATCAGATACAACTTCCAACCAGGTTAGTTATACGTGATACCGTAAAAAAAATTAAATAATTCTAAATTTCATTTTTAACTGTCTTAAACTATTTTTCGTTAATTTAAACAAAATAGCTCTGATTTTATATGATTTACCCCAAAATAGCATTCATAAATTTTGAATGCTATTTTTTTATACTTTTTTTATAAATTTGAAAACGTTTCATTTAGTCAATATGCACAATTCTAGTTATATTTCACTACACTTTTCTTGATTTAAGTTATTATTTTAGTCGAATTTTCCACAAATTAACATGTACCCATATTGCAATTTGTTAATTATCATGATACATTAATTACAACATACAACTTATGCGCAAAAGGTTATATATTTTTTCTAAAATATTTTAGCATTTTGCACAATTTAGGAGGGTATTTAAATGAAAAAGAAAGTATTATCAATGTTACTCGCAGGTACAATGGTAGTAAGCCTCGCTGCATGTGGTTCATCTGACACAGGTTCTTCAACCGATACTACAGCAGAAGAGACAGCTACTGAGGAAACAGCTACTGAAGAAGCCGCTGAAGAGACAGAGGAAGCTGCTGAAGAGACAGAGGAAGCTGCTGAAGAAACAGCAGAAGCTGCTGAAGAGACAGCTACAGAAGCTTCAGCTACAGGATCTTTTGAAGCAATCCGTCTTCTTAATGGTAAGCCTGAGATTGATACACAGCTTCAGGATCTTGCTGCTAAGTATCTTGAGGAAACAGGAAACACAGTTACTGTTGAAACAATCGGTGGTGACACAAGTGCTTCTGATGAACTTAAGAATATGTACCAGGCAGACAATATGCCAGATATCTTCGTTATCGAGGCTAACCAGGCATCTAACTGGGATGGAATGCTTGCAGATCTTTCAGGCGAAGCTTGGACAGAGGATACTGATTTCGAACTCGTTGATGATTCAATGGGTACAATCGGATTCCCTTACACAGTAGAAGCTACAGCTCTTGCTTACAACGCAGATGTTCTTGAGCAGGCTGGAATCGATCCTTCAACACTTACAAGCCCAGATGCTTATCAGACAGCATTTGAAACACTTGATGGAATGAAGGATGAGCTTGGACTTACAGCTGTTCTTGGATGGTGTGCAGAGCCTGCTAACCTTGGATGGTCATCAGGTACACACGTATTTGGTCAGTATCTTGATGCCGGACTTGCTCAGGACGACACAACTTACATCGATCTCTTAAATGACGGTGGTCAGATTGATGAAGCCAGAATGACAAACTTTGCAACATTTATTGGTATGATGAATCAGTATTCAGATCCTGAACTTCTTATCGACGGAACATATGATCAGCAGGTTGCTGGATTTGCAGCTGGTAAGTATGCATTCGTTACTCAGGGTAACTGGATTAACGCTACAGTAACAGCTAGCTCAGATTATTCAGGATTTGCTATGGGATTTGCTCCTTATGCATTTGAAGATGGAATCGATACAATCATTGCTGGTCCTCCATCATACTGGACAGTTTACAGTGATGGTGATGTAGATGCTGCTAAAGCATTCTTACAGTGGGTATCAGAAGATTCAGCACAGAACATTCTTGTAAATGACGCTGGTCTTATCAGCCCATTCAACGATTGTCAGTATGCTGCAGCTGATCCTTTCTATGAAAGTATCAAGAGCTACATGGATGCTGGAAAGACATCAGGATGGCACACAATGCTTAAGAAGGATGGTCTTCAGAACGAGACATGTCAGGTATTTGCTGACTATGCTAAGGGATCAATTGCTGATGCTGAAACATTCACATCAACAATCGCTAAGGTTATCGCTGGTTACTACGCTGAATAATTTTAACATAAGTTTATTCGCTTATATTTAATTTTAAGGGGCGGCAGCTTATGCTGCTGCCCTATTTTTAACAGATAATTTAATTGTTAAGAAAATGGAGGATTTAGGATGGACGTCAAAAATACTGGCAAGAAAATCACATCATTAATATGCCTATTTGGTGGACTCATTCTTATGATTGTAGCTTTGGTGCTTGATTTTCAGGGATCAGAACTCACTTTCCGCGGTGCAATGCTTGTTTTAGGTATGATATTAGTTCTTGCAGGAATGTTCACATACCCTTCATTAAAGCATCATCGTACCATGGTAAACATCGTATTTTTGTTCCCACTATTATTTACTTTTGCTATCACGGTTATTATTCCACTTATTTTGGGTATTGGGTATTCTTTCACAGATTGGAACGGTATTAAATATACAGAAGTCGTTGGACTTGCTAATTATACAAAAATGTTTACACAGCCAAGTTTCCTTTGGTCTATACTTATAACATTTTTATTCGTTATTTTTAACATGATCTTAGTTAACCTTGTTGCTTTCCTTTTAGCACTTCTTTGCACAACTAAGATTAAAGGTCTTGGATTTTTCAGAGCTTCATATTTCCTGCCAAACCTTATTGGAGGTATCGTACTTGGTTACATATGGCAGTTCATATTTAGTAATGTAGTAACAAAGTTTACTGCAGTCCTGATTAATCAGAACTATTCAATTCTTTCGGACACACATACAGCATTCGTAGCAATTATTATAGTTTATATCTGGCAGTACGCTGGATACATTATGCTGATTTATATAACAGGTCTTAATACAGTACCAAGAGATGTTCTTGAGGCATCTGCCATTGATGGAGCAAATGCAAGAGAAACACTTTTCAATATTAAGATTCCTATGATTGCATCAACTATTACAATTTGTACTTTCCTTACACTTACATCTGCATTTAAACAGTTCGATGTAAACCTTGCTCTTACAAACGGTACAGGCTCAGTTCCTAATTTCCTCGGCAACTACCTGACAAACGGTACTGAGATGCTGGCTCTAAACATTTACTCTACAGCGGTTATCAATAACGAATATGCTTTTGGTGAAGCTAAGGCTGTTCTGTTCTTCATAATCCTTGCTACAGTATCTATTTTACAGGTACGTATTTCTAATAAGAAGGAGGTTGAATTATAATGCATAGACAAGAAAAACAATCCAGTGTTGTTATAAGGCTTATAATTGCCATTATAATTGCCATTTATGTATTGTTCCCATTTTTCCTTGTTGTTATAAACTCCTGTAAGAAGACAGATGATATCACAAAAAATCCTATAGGCTTTAACGGCGCAAGCTTCGGCCAGCTTATGCAGAATGTGAGCGAAGTTGTTAATAACACCCACTTTCTTTTCTGGCAGGCATTTGGTTATTCCGCACTTATCACTATATTATCACTTGTACTCCTTGCAGTTTTAGGTTCTATGGCA
>JAILEJ010000320.1 GCA_024688095.1 Butyrivibrio sp. | reverse complement strand
GATCTGGTGACCAATCCCGAATATCATACTTTGGGGTTCCTCCATTCCAGGATATTCTATTTAACTCTTTTGTCCATCCTTTGGAACTTGTTCCAAGTAATCCCATCTCTTCTACTATCTCATACTGAAAATCTGCCATATAGTGTAATTTCTCATTGCAAAAAAAAAAACCGAAGAAGATTACATGAACCTGCTTCGGGTTTTATTATTCCTCTTATTGTTCTGTATAAAAATTAAAGCTGGACTGATCCATATTTAAAGTTCCATAACTTAATATAACATAATCATAATTCCCGGTTGCAACCTTTTCTTTAAGCTCCGCATCATCAACGTACAATCCCCAATAACAATCAATCTGACTGCAGAATGGAATCATATCGATAATAACAGGTGACATAAAGGAATCTCTGACAAATAGAATTTTAAGCCCATCAGGATTTGCGTGATTAGTGATTGAATCCTTTTTCGCTACTCCATAGAGATAAAATCCATAAGAATCAGAAAGATATGGATTTTCAGAATCAAGCTTATTATATCTTAAAACAGTATCCTTATAATCCCCTACATAACCAAGCCAGCTAATTTTTCCTTCGAATTTAGGAACAACAAGCTGCATATAATCGTTCGCATCTCCAAAAGAAAAGCCTACATTTCTACCAGCACTGCCAAGATATACATGATCCCAATATGACACATCGTAATTATCTAAATTTGTATAATAACCATCCGGATCAAGATCTTCATCATACTTCTCTTTAAAATGCTTTACTAAATCCTGAAATGCACGAAATGCTGCAACACCGGTCCAATGGTGATCAGTGTTGTAAAACATCTCCTGATAAGTCATACCGCTATTTTTTAGAGTCTCTCTAAAATCAAATACGTCTATTCCAAATCTTTGCATCCAACCAATTAGCTTGTCAGTCTTCTCATTTTTTATATCATATGGTACATCCTTGCTTCCGGGATTCCAGTTCTCATCGATCTTGTTTGGAGACTGCAGATACATGAATTTTGCGCCATGTTTATTAGCATCATTCTTAAATGCCAATACTCTTTCGGCTACTAATTTATAATCCATGTTGTCAACCTGATCGCTAAAGTTCAATAGACTATATCCACCATAATCATCCTTAGCATATTCAAAGCTGTTAATTTCTGTCTTACCAATCAATCTGCTTAATGTACCATATATCTCTATGCAATCATAACGCGCATAACAATTTTCTGTTATAAAACCTTCTATTGAACCTATATCATCTTTTAAAGTGTCTATATTAAATCCATCTTTTTCTTCAAAGTATTCTTCAACTTTTGGCCAGGTTTGGCGGAATGAAAAAGCGGAATATATAAGCATACATATAAAGAAGATGATAACAAATAAACCTTTCCCTAATTTACCCTTTCGCATTTTCCTGTCTCCGCATCAAAAATTAAAATAAATAAATGGATTATATCCACCTCTTACAAGTGAAACAACTGCAACTGTCATCCCTGCACACATGCAAGCACAATAAAATAGATTTCCCAAAAAAGACAATACTTTGGTTTTATTACTCAAAAGCTTTGACCATGCCTCTGAAACAATAGGTGTAGCTACCAAAAAGCCACAAACATAGAACATCCAGTATTCTTTTATAACCCAAAGAGATGTTCCATTACAAAACGAATTGCCATTTGCCATGAACATATCTTTAAAGCACTCTTTTAAAAGATATAGATCATCGCATCTAAACATAACCAAACTCATTAAAAAGATAAACTGTGTACATAGTATCTTTATCCACCCCGGTATGTTCATTTTTTCATAGTTGATCAATCTTTCCAGAATAATGAAAAGGAACTGATATAACCCCCACAAAATAAATGTCCATGATGCACCATGCCATAAACCTGTGAGCAGCCAGACTATAATAGTATTTTTTACCATTAAGTCCTGATTCTCAACTCTTGATCCACCCAGAGGAAAATAGACATATTCTTTAAACCATGTTCCAAGTGATATATGCCATCTTCGCCATAACTCACCAATTGATTTTGAAATATATGGATAATTAAAGTTTTCTTCAAATTCAAAACCAAATATCCTGCCTAATCCTATAGCCATATCCGAGTAGGAAGAAAAGTCAAAGAAAAGCTGAAAATAATATGCTAACACACCTGTCCAAGCCATAATCATTGTCGTATCATATTTAGTTCCAATTTTCATCAGATCAAATATAGTGTCAGCTACAATTGCAAAATTATTTGCCAATAGAACTTTTTTGATAACGCCAATTGCAAAACGAGATGTACCGTTTATTACATTGTTAAGGTCAAATTCCCTATGATAAATATTCTGTTCAATTGTGTTGTATCTGACAATTGGTCCTGCAACAAGCTGAGGGAAGAATGCAATGTAAAGTCCCAGATTCAATAAGCTTTTCTGAACTTTAGCATCCCCTCTGTAAACATCTACTACATAAGATAAAGCCTGGAAGGTAAAGAATGAAATACCAATCGGAAGTGCAAGATTTGGCCTCTGTAATAGTTCTTTTCCTGCAACGGTATTAACATTATCCACAAAGAAATTGAGATACTTGAAAACAAATAAGATTGAAAGATTAAAAATAACATCCAAAAAAACAATTATTTTTGCTTTCTGCTTACTCTTGTTCAAAGCCGATTCTGTCAGCAAACCAAATATCCAATTCGCAAATATTGATACCAGCATAATTATTACAAATGATGGCTCACCCCAGGCATAAAAAGCAATACTTACCAAAAAAAGCCATATATTCTGCAATTTAACGCTAAATCCGAATAAAAAGTAACCAATCAATGAAACTGGCATAAAATATAATAAAAATATCAAACTAGAAAAAACCATTTTTCACCTTCTAATATTTAATACATGTCTTTACGTCTAATTAGTACAATAGTACATATAAATAGTGAAATCATTACTACAGCAAAGTATGTTCCAAGGTGCTCTCTGTCCTGTGTCTTTTGGAACAGCTCTTTCAGGTTGCCACCCAAATACTGTTCTTTTACAACAAAGTAACTCTTTAAGCTAATCACTTCATCAGCCCAGTTTTCACAATCGCGATAAATAATATTGCCATCTGCATCCTCGGCATCATGTACTTTGTTATTATCATATACACTTTTCCACCTGCTCCAATCTCTAAGAGCAGCATTACCAATGAATGCACTGACATCTTCAATATAATCGGTTATGAATTCATCTGATAAAATATTGCCTTTCTGAGTCAATGTTTCGTATCTGTCATACGCATATGTCATGAATCTTCTTGATGTAACAAGACGTTCAAACCATGGGGATTCATAAAATGCCAGATACTCCGGATTACTGATATCTACAGAATTATCCATTGCTCCATCATAATCCCATAATGGACCCATACAAAGTTTTCCGGCTCCTTTTTTATACATGTACGTTGAATTGTGTCCGGCATCATAATTACCAAAAAGCTCATTAAATATAAAGTAGTCTGTAAAGGACTGAGTATCTATGAACTCCGGCCATGAGGAAAAAACTGCATCGTCTTCCGAATAGAGAATCCTGTCTATTTTATCAATATCATTTTGAATATAATTAAAAGCGTAATCATCAATCACATCTTCATCCGGATACACAATGGATAATCTACCACTAGTAAGGCCTGTTTGATTTCCATAGGTAGATATCTGTATCTCTGTATCATCTTCTCTATCTCTGCATAACAGGTAATCAACAAGCTTTTCCCCTGGATCATAGCCTCCAAGTTCAACTCTGCCTTTGCCTTTCTCCACTTTTTCCATCATTAGGTATAAGCCTTTATAGTTGTACTTATTTCCTTCTTTAAAAATGACTTCACAATATTTACAATCTGGCGTTTCTTCAAATAGTGCACTGCCGACATTGTAAGCAAGATAGTTCCTGATAAGTGATTCATCCAACTGGGAAATGTTAAGTATCCAATCATTGTTAGCTTCCATGCCCATAACCGACTCTTGTATACTATTCCCCGCCTCATCAATAAGCTTTATTCCATACTGCTTTTTGTCAAAGTTCAGTGATAAATTACCTCTGTATTTAATTTTTATCTTACTGGTAAAAGTAATCTGATCGCTCAACCTGTTTTCACAGTTTTCATTATCGACTATCCCTATTTCTCCAAGTACATAAGGATCTTCACCGGTGTATAAAACCTGTTGATCTTCGGTAGTCATTTTCGTGATGGGAATCTCTGCATCATCAATGTCAATAATAACTAATGGAAGATGAGAAACAAAATTACTATCAATGTAACCATCACTAGGAACAGACTCTGCTCCTAATGATGGATCTGCGCCTTTTTCCATAGCAACTATGTGTTGCTGCTCACGCTCAATATGGATAGATTCATCCTCGTTTGGAGTGATTTTATTATCAACCATTACAAAGAAGGCAGAACCTACGACAATACACAATAATACCAGCCAGACTATGTTAGTTTTTTTCATATTGACCACCATAACCTTTGTTTTTAGTATCTGTGTTTTTTATCTCATTTCATCATTCTGCATTACAACATTTACAGACTTAACTCCATCTATTCTGTAAAGTCTGTCTGAAATTGACTCTTCCTGCTTAGCAACTTTATTGATGATGCTCTGGCTAAGTTCAAAAATAATCTCAGTTGTTTCTGATGTTGAATTATTTACTCTTACTGCTGCTTTTCCATCATAATAATTTGCAACTGCATCAAAGATATTTTTCTCCTGCTCTCTGTTTCCTCTTACAACTAAAAGATATCTGTTATTGTCCTGTACAAGTCCCATAACAACAAGAAGGACGAATATTACAGCACTTCCGGCTACTGCGACTCTGTATTCTGCAACACCACAGCAGATACCGATAGAAATGCACCAGAAGATATAAGCAGTATCTCTTGGATCTTTAACAGCAGTTCTGAATCTTACAATAGAAAGTGCACCTACCATACCAAGTGAAAGAGCCACGTTATTACCAATTACGCTCATAATCAATGTTGTGATCAAAGTAAGCATCAAAAGTGAAACATTAAACCTTGCGCTGTAAACTACTCTTGTATGGCTTGTTCTGTAAGAGATATAGATTACAAGTCCAATAACCAAAGCAATTGCAAAGTTCATAATAATCTGTGACATAGTAAGTGTTGTAGCATTAGCATTTAATACCTTAATAAGTTGTTCTTTCATTTTTTCATCTCCTCATATCTGTTAAGCTTCATTTTCAATCCAATTTGAAACAAGTTCAATAATCTTTTCATCAAACGCTATTTCTGCGTGATTCTTGATAAAATATAGTTTTGTTTTTTCACGTAATGATCTTACATATTCACAATCAAGGTAGCATTCATTATTACCTGAAATAGGATATATCTTTATATTGTCATTAATCTTTGTTTCCGGTGTTTTTGCCGGATCCACCAGTACATATCTAAAGTTGTAATTAACAATATAAACCTTTCCAACATCTGAATTCATAAGTTTTTCAACATCTGCTCTGATGTTTCTTCGACGTTGTCTCTTGGTTCTATTGATTCTTCTTCTCTTTTCGATATTCTCTTTCACATCCAAGAAAGCAGAATCTTTATGCTCTATCTTATCCGGCAAAGTAGGATGTCTGTCATATACAATCTGGAAGTACTCACCTTTATTGGGTTCATCAAGTCCAACTATAGTAAACGAATACTTATACTCATCCTGCTCCTGCACAAAATAAACAAGCTTGGCTTTAACTGTAGCTGTATAATGATGTGTCTTTAGAGTTATGTCATATACCCCACTTACTGGAATATCCACCGCTCTGTCGAACAGAAGCGATAACCCGCCTTCTGAAACATCATGTGTTCTGCAGAATATCTCATTTTCGCCATTACGCAATTTTGCAGGAATCTCTGCAATATATCTTTCAGTCAATCTGCTGTTTGATCTTCCAAGCATAAAGAAGCAGGCAAGTACAAGCGCATACAGATTAAGACATAACCAGAACAGAACGATCAATGGTCCGAATGATTCATATTCAATAACCTGTCCAAAGCTTCTGAAAATCGCAATCAGAGAAAGGATAGCCAAAATAATATGCGGAACAGCTAAAAGTGCATCGGAATTATTATTTACAGCACGCTTTTTCTCTGTAACATGGAAATCTCTTTTCCTGAATCCAAACGCTTCCATTAAGATAGGAATGATCAGATATGGAAACATTACTGTATCAACGACATTACTCCACCTGGAATTTCTTATATCACTTGTAAATGACTTCATAGCTACAAGTGTTGCCAGATAAGATGGCAGCCAGAATAAGTACATTTCCAATGGTGTACAAATAATTACCGGGACGTTGAATATCATGAAAAGGATAGGTGCAAGCATAAATACAAATCTTCTAAGATAGGACCACCAATACAATTCACATGCAAAATAGCTGAATCTTGATTTGAATGGTATTTTCTTATCTCTGAAAACATGTGCTCTATGAAGAGAAAAGATACATCCTCTTCCCCATCTCTCTCGCTGTTTAATAAGAGAGTCTACCGTATCGGGAGCAAGACCATGTGCATATACATCCGATGTAGCATAACAGGTATATCCGGCTTCCTGAATATGAAGTCCTGTCTCAAAGTCTTCTGTGATAGTCCCAGTAGCAATTCCTCCGACACCCTCTAAAGCTTCTCTGGATATCAAAGTGTTACTTCCTGCGTAAATAGGCGAATTAGAGCCATTTCTTGAAACATTTATCTCTCTGAAGAAATAATCCTGTTCGTTAGGAATTCTGTCTTCTGCATAAAGGTTAAACTGGAAAAGATCCGGGTTGTAAAAACTCTGTGGAGTCTGTATAAATCCAACTTTATAATTTGGATCAATTTCTTCTTTTGATCTCTTTACCCATGTTCCATCATCCAGTTTTTTCATAACAGGAAGATAAAAATATGGAACGGTTTTCATAAGGAAATTTCTGGTTGGGATCATATCCGCATCAAATGTTGCGATTAGCTCTCCATGCGTCTTGCTAAGAGCATTATTTAAATTTCCGGCCTTAGCCAGCTTATTATTTGCAAGACCCTGATAGCCAATACCCATATCTTCAGCAAGTTTTGCTACTGATGGTCTATTACCGTCATCACAGAACCAGATATGTACTTTATTTTTATCCGGATACCTCATGTGCTTACAACCATTAGCTGTCTTGTACAAAACATCCAGAGGCTCATTATGCGTTGCAATAAAAACATCAACTTCAGGATACATATCATTTGGAATTACAGGTAATTCAGGCTCAGTAATCTTAAATGTAGTAATAAGATGGCTTATTGTCTCTACACCTGCAAGAATCTCACTTACAAGCATGACAATTCCACATACAAGCGATACAATTCCATACTCTATTGGCAGAGTACAAAAAATTCTCCAGAAG
Organism: Butyrivibrio sp.; assembly: GCA_024688095.1. Taxonomy (GTDB): domain Bacteria; phylum Bacillota; class Clostridia; order Lachnospirales; family Lachnospiraceae; genus Butyrivibrio. The sequence goes on along the minus strand of JAILEJ010000320.1, from coordinate 8,232 downwards.
ATATAAATAGTCAACAATATAATTGTTATTATCATTAATAGTTTTTTTCGATTATCTGTCTTTTTCATATTCTTCTCTCTCAAATAGCTGTATCATCTTCCTGATACATCACAATTATCTCTGTAACATCCGGCATATGTTCATATATCTTTTCTTTGATATTCTCAGCCGTCTTAAAAGCACCTTCCGTTTCCTTTACTTCATAGATCAATTCAGAAGATATATCTCCAACGGAATTGTTTTCTATCATTTTCAATTTGTTTGAAAGGTACAGATCATCCAATTGCTTTATTATTGACTCATCATCTTTATCTTTGCTCTTAACTGCCAGAAGGACCCTGTCATACTGTTTTGTAGCCTTAAAGAGCATTAACATGATAACTATCAAAACGCTGCCTACACCTAATAAGCTAAACATATGTGTCGCACAGCAAAATCCTGAAATAACAGACCATAAAATATACACAAGATCTCTATGATCTTTTATTGGATTTCTAAATCTAAGGATTGACACTGCACCGAGCAAAACAGCTGTGCTTACTGTAATCCTTAAATACAGCATCATGGCTGTAAGAACTGCATATATTACCAATGAATGAATCATCTGTGAAGCATAAATTGCTCTGGAATGTGAATACTTATATACAACGCCTATAAGCAATCCCATAAAACCGGCAGCTCCCATAACTAAAGCCATATTTTGGATACTATCCATATTTATTCACCTCCTTGTCCAATACACCTTGACATTGTGTATTTACTTGCAGAGGTTTCTATCTTGCAAACGCATCGAATAGCATCTTTAATATAAGAAAGTAAAAACTTGTTGTACTTAACCTCAAATATTACACTTGCAGGATTAATGACAGGATATAAAAAAATATCTTTATCAAAAATATTAAAATATCCTTCATTTGCCCGAACTCCGCTGTCCACGGTTAATCTTATATTATTGATAGGAGCAGTAAACGCTACCCTGTCATATTCTATAACCGTCTTGGGCCGGTATGTTTCAAGAGTCATCAGGTTATACATGTATAAAGCAAAATCACCATCGTATTCCTTGAGAACTTCATAATTACCATTTATCAGTTCAAGTGCATGCTCTCTGCTAATAGACAGAGACTGTTTTCTCTGCATGCATCCGCTCTTTTGCTTAAGCTCAAGCTTTGCCTTTTTATCATCCGGCGAATATATTCTTATCCTTACCTTTTTTCTCTCACTTAATCCATCTTCTTTTTCTCTATAATCTTTATCTGAAATAGAATCAAAATATAGAGACCTTACTGTATATGGTTCGTATCCTTGAAACGGATCGCCTTGTAAAATACCACATAATGTATTCTTTAAATAAACAGCTTCCAGAAGATTACAAACATATTTCTTCTCTTCACGAAATACATCCAGCATTTACTTCTCCTCCCTTACATATCCTTGTTTAATTGCATAATCAAGTTTATATTGTTCAACATCTTCAGCGTAAAATTTGAAGAATTCTGTAATCAGATTTTCAGGATAATATGATACAAATACATAATCATAATCTCCGTTTATAATCTCTTCTTTTACATATCTGTCTGAAGTAAACTTTCCCCATGATGCTCCTGTTTCGCTAAATAGAGGCGCTATATTTGCCAAAAGCGGTGAAGCAAATGAATCTCTTACAAAAAAGGCCTTTGGCGCATCAGGATCATTACAATTAATTATTTTGTCTCTGGAATTTATTCCTTGCAGATAGTATCTATACATATCAGAATCGTAAATGCTCTCATATTCCAAGACTTCTTCGCAATATAATGATTGCCTTGTAATATCACCCATAGAACAAGTCCACTCGTATTTATTGTTAAACAGTGGTTTAACAGTAACGAAATCTTCTAAATCCATACCCGAATAGCCAACTCCGACATCTCGTCCTGCACTTCCGATAAAACTATTAGGAATGGTTCCAAACTCGTAGTTGCTCTCGTCTGTATAAAAACCATCTGCATCTAAACCTGCTTTGTATTCATCATTCAGATATTCAACCAGACTCTTAAATGCAGTAAATGCAGCTGTCCCTGTCCAATGGTGATCAGTTCTATAAAACATTTCTTCAAATGTCATATCTGATTTATCGAGGACCTCTCGAAAATCGAGGTAATCTACCCCATAAAAGTCCAACCAATGAAGAAATTTGTCTGCCTGCTCATTAAAATCGTTATATGGAATTCCATCAAAACCTTTATTCCAGGCATCGTTCATTTTGTGAGGAAACATCAAAAACGTAAAATGTCCTCCATTTGCCTCAACATCATCCCTAAACATGACAAGCTGCTGTGCAAATGTACGAAACGATATATCATTAGCTTCTGACCAAAAATTAATCGGTTCATATGCATTATGCGGATCTAAAGCATAATCAAAACCATTTATCTCATGTTTGCCCAGGATACGATTGAATACTCCATATCCTTCAATAGCCTGATATCTTTCATAGATATTTCTTGAAATATTGTCATCAATAATACTTATGTCTGACTTAGCAGTTTCAAATACATCGTCTATCTCATTTTCCTTTTGTTCAAAATCCCATATTATAGATGGAACTGTGTTATAGATAGACAAGCCAGAGTAAATAAATAATGCCAATATGAATATCACTGTAAATACTTTTTTCTCATTCATATCTGTCTCCCTTTATCTTCTATATTTACGTACACCTTTTTCTGTACCGCTTTAGAAATTGAAATAAATAAACGGATTATATCCACCACGGATCAGTGATATTACAGAAAAGATCACACAAGCACTTAATACGCATATATATCCGATTTTCGGAAAAATACTGTATAACTTATCCTTATTATCATTAAGCTTCTTTTGGAAAGCAGGAAAGACAGGTGCAGAAAATACAATAGCTAAAAGATAAATAATGTATTTCTCTTTAATTACCCACAACGTAGTGTCATTAATAAAAGTATTATCATTTAGCATGAACATATCTTTTATAATCTCACGCATCTGATAAATATTCTCTGACCTGAATAATATCCATCCGAACATAAATACGAGCAGACCATATAGATGTTTTACCCATTTAGGTAAATTCCATTTTTCATAACCAACTGCTCTTTCAAGGATTATAAAGAGGAAATTGTACAATCCCCATAGAATAAATGTCCAGGAAGCACCATGCCAGATACCTGTCAAAATCCAAACTATAAGAGTATTTTTGACCATCTTGTCCTGATTCTCGACTCTGGATCCGCCAAGGGGAATATAAACATACTCTTTAAACCATGTTCCCAACGACATATGCCATCTGCGCCAAAATTCTCCTACAGACATCGAAATATATGGATAATTAAAGTTCTCTTCAAATTTGAACCCAAAAATGCGTCCTAAACCTATGGCCATATCTGAATATCCACTAAAGTCGTAATAAATCTGGAGCATATATCCTATCGCAGCCAACCATGCCATAACTGCAGATACTTCATATAAACTGCGACCTGTTTTTATCAGGTCATAAAACAGGTCATTCATTACAGCCAGATTATTTGATATTATGACCTTTTTGCATAAACCGATCGCGAATCTGTTTATACCTATCGAAATATCATCAAATGTGATTTTCCTACTTCTAATGCTTTCTTCAATAGTGTTATATCTTACAATAGGCCCAGCGATCATCTGAGGGAAAAATGCTATGTATAGCCCCATATATAAGGGGTTTTTCTGACTCTCAGCATCTCCTCTGTACACATCGATTACGTATGACATAGCCTGGAAAGTATAGAATGAAATACCTATCGGGAGGACAATTTTAGGATCAGGAATTTTAGCATCACCCAGAAGTAAATTAATGTTTTCAATAATAAAACTTAAGTACTTAAAAACTATTAAAATTGCAACATCAATTATTACTGCGCCTGCTAAAAAGAACCTTGCCTTTATTACCTTTTTTTCTCTGTATTTGCCAATGAAAATACCCAAAAACCAATTTATTATGATTGACCCGATCATTAAGAACACATACATTGGCTCGCCCCATGCATAAAAAGCCAATGATGTTATTAAAAGCCATATATTCTGCAAAGGAAGCGAAAACCCAAGCAAAAAATATCCGACCAATGTAATTGGAAAAAAATAGAACAGAAAATTTAAATTTGAAAAAACCATATCAACACCAAATTAATACATCTTTCGTCTACTGATCAAAGTAACGGAACACACCAAAAGCACCATAAACAGCATCGCAAAATATGCTCCGATTCTTTTATCCATTTTATTTGTATCTTTTTCTAATTCCTTTAAATTATCCATAATAAATTCTTCTTCAAGGAAAAAGTAATTCTGAAATCTGTGCACTTCATCTAAAAAGGTTTCAGATCTTCTATCTACCACAAATCCTTGAGAATCAACGATTCCATAAGACTTGTAATATGAGCCATTGACTCCATACTTATCAGCCCATCTGCACCAGTCGCGCTGTGCTGCATTCCCAAGAAAAGCAGCTACATCATCCAGGTAATCGTTTATATAATCAGCTGAAAAAATACCATTTGTAAGTTCTTTATACCTATCCTCAAGCGCATCTACATAAGCTCTTGAAAGAACCAGCCTGTCAAACCATACCTGAGTGTAGAAATAATCATAATCAGGAACCTGGATTGCATTGTAATCATTGTTACAAGCATTGTCATAATCCCATACCGGTCCCATACATAGCTTTCCACCGGCATTCTTATACATATATGTTGAGTTATCACCGGCATCATAGTTTCTGAAAATACTGTTAAATATGTAATAATCAACAAATGATTGTTCATCCAGATACTGTGACCAGGTCTCAAACGTTTCTACATCATCCGAATACAAAACCCGTTCTATGGAATCTATATCATCCTGAATATAATTAAAGGCATAATCATCTATTACATCTTCATCCGGATATAAAACAGATAATCGTCCATATGCCAGTTTATTCTCACTTGCGTATGTTGAAAGCTGAACAGCATTTTTATCGATTCGGTCTCTACAAAGAAGATAGCTTACAAGTTTGTCTCCCGGATGATAAGTATTTATATTCACTCTGTCTTCGCCTTTTTCTATCTTTTCCATCATCAGATAAACACCCTGATACTCATATCTGTTATCTGAATCCTTAAAAAACACTTCGCAGTATTTACAGTCAGGTGTTCCCGGAAATAACGCACTTCCGAATTTCATTGCGGCATAATTACGCATCAAACTTTGGTCAAGCATGGAAATGTTTAAGATCCAGTCATTATTTTCCCCTATTCCCATCACATCAACCTTTTTGCTGTTCCCACTTTCATCCAGCATTTTTATTGCATATTGCTTTTTATCAAATTTTTGCGAGCTGCTTCCTCGAAGTCGTATCTTCATATCTGATACTGTTACAGGTGTATCGCTAAGTTTGTTTTGATAATCAGCATTATCAATAACTGCAATAGTTCCGTTTACAAAGGGATTCTCAGACTTTATTGCTTCTTCCATCCCTTCGCTCTCGTTGTATTCATACTCTTTATTTATTGGAATTTCTTTGCCTGATACATCTATTACTACAAGTGGTAAATGGCTTTCAAACGAGCCATCTACTATAAAATCCTCCGGCAACTCAGTTGTACCAATAGACGGATCTGCTCCTTCTTCCATAGCAACCTTATGCTGCTCAAAAGAAGTGATTTTCACACTATCATCATTGCTATTATTTATTTTCTTATCTATAACTGCTACAACACCAAGAACTCCTACCATAGCCCCAATAGCAACCATGAGCACATTCTTTTTCATTAAAACATCTCTCCAAAAACTATTTATTAAGTATTTCAACTATATCTTTATATGCCACTACATTTTTACGCCTGTCTATTATTCCATAACTCTTTTTATCTTCTGAATAATAATCATCCCACCAAAAGTACGGCACTCCGATCAAACGTAATTTCTCAGTAACATACTGAGTCCAGGCAACTCTTGAATCTTCGTTGTCTTTATATGATGCTCCCATCTCAGTGATTATAACCGGGACCTTCGTTCTACTTATAAAGTCACTGATATTTGAAATATGCCAATCAAGTGTCCTGGTATTTTCACTACTTCTATCCCATTTTTTTACGTCCTTACTTGCTTCATTATCATTTCCTGTAAAAACATAAGGCGTATATAAATGAACCGAAAGTATAATGTGTAAGTCATCCGGCAGTTTAACAGCATTAAGAGCACTTTGTTCCGGACTATTGAGATAAGTTGAAATAAGTAAATACCTGTTCTTATTGTTTCCGCCTGTCTTTCTTACGGTATCAACAAATATTTCATTAAACCGGTTTATAATCACAAATTCCTCATCAGTCCCAACTGTCCACTCATTGTTCCCTCCAATATTTCTTGGTTCATTAAATCCTTCAAAAATAAGATGGTTATCATATTCTGCAAACTCATCTGCTATCTGCTTCCAAATAACTTCAGTCATTTTAAATGCATTTGTCTGCTCAAGGTTGGAAGTCGAATGCCATTTTTCATGATGGGTATTTAGAATTACGTACAATTTCCTGCTATATGCATAATCAACAACTTCTTTTACCCTGGACATCCATTCCGGATCGATAGTAATTCCATCATCCAATAAATGTTGATCCCAAGTCACCGGAATCCTGACTGAGACAAAACCCGCTTCCTTTATTACTTCAAGCAGACTATCTGAGATAACAGGATTTCCCCAATATGTTTCATATTCAGCGATGCTCTCCAGCTTATGGCTGCTATAACAATCCAATGAATTTCCAATATTGATTCCTGATCTTAAATTCTTTACAAACTCCATTGCATCAGTATCGCCATATTCTTTTTTTGAATTAAAACCAATCGTGCATGTAACAACTCCAACAATAATTAGCAACACGATAGCTGTTAGATTCAGCAAAGCTTTCGTTCTCTTACCATTTGTCATTTTGTATGTCCCCTTTGTCAATGAACAACTTCGCTTCAATACCTCTCACGGATCTTCGATTTACAATGATAGTACAGCACAGAACCAAATAATACAATTGATTGAGTTTATAATATTTTCATTCTTTTTTCACATATTTTTATTAAATTTTAACAGTTCGTTCACACATTACATCCAAAAATATGGTATGAGATTTTTAATTATTGTTATTGTGCAAAAAATATACACAACAAACAATTATGCACAAAATCGTCTCGTTCTTTTTGTTGCTTATTTACAATAAATTTTGTCATAAAAAACCGTTCTTACAAAAATCGGTTTCCGAACTCCCCATTATTTTCTGAATAAAAAGAGTTAAAATCTTATAAGTTTCGTTATATTAATAATTTCTATTGCCATTCTTTATATCCTGTCGTAAATTCTTGGAACTCTGCTACTGATTTCGCATGCGAATTCGTAATTGAATCTTCCGCTTTTTTCTCCCAACTCTTCAAGTGATATTGATTCCTGAGATCCGTCAGCAGATATGGACTTACCTATCAGGACGACCTCATCCCCCTCTTTTACATCCCCAAGTTTAGTGACGTACACCATGAACTGATCCATGCATATCCTTCCCAAAATAGGTGCTCTCCTGCCACCAATAAGCACCTGGCCTTTGCCACCGGAAAGGGTTCTTGGATAGCCATCAGCATATCCTACAGGCACAGTCGCTACTTTCATTTCCTCTTCTGTGACAAAGGTACCACCGTAGCTTACAGGTGTTTTAGGCGGAACAGATTTAACATAGGTGATATGACTTACCATGGACAACACAGGATTTATCTCTATCTTCTTTTTATCCACTTCTTCCGAGGGCCACATTCCATACATTGTCACACCGCATCTGACCATATCCATATGTGCCTCTGACAGCAGGATAATTCCGGCGCTGTTGCAGCAATGCTTAAGTGTAAAATGTACACCCTTTTTCTCTTCCATCCCATGCACGAAGCTCTCAAAAGTTTTAAAGCATTTCCTCGCATTAGACAGATTTTTCTCATCAGCTCTTGCAAAATGCGTAAAAATGCCCTCAACCTTTATTCCTTCAGTTTTAAAGGCTTTCATAATAAAATCTTCGCCTTCTTCATTTGGTCTGATACCGATTCTGCTCATGCCGCAGTCCACTGCTATATGAACATGAAAACGATCACCATCAGAATATTCCTTGTTTTTCTTCCAACATTTGGAAAGATCCCTAAGCATATCTTCTCTAAAAACAGTCGGTCTTATTC
>JAILEJ010000304.1 GCA_024688095.1 Butyrivibrio sp. | reverse complement strand
AAATAAGAGACAAAATTGAATTTTGGGTTTTACTTATGCGCTGTAATGATGTATTATAGTGAAGGATTTCGAATTAGTAATTTGGCCTTATCAGGCTTTGGCGAGAAATCGCAGAAAGAGGTAGAAATGGTAAAAGCGGTTGTAGGTGCTAACTGGGGAGATGAAGGAAAAGGAAAGATTACAGACATGCTTGCAGATCAGGCAGATGTAGTTATTCGTTTCCAGGGCGGCGCTAATGCAGGACACACAATAGTTAATGATTATGGTAAATTTGCACTTCATACATTACCTTCAGGTGTTTTTCATCAGTCTATTACAAACATTATTGGTAATGGTGTTGCACTTAATATACCGGTTATTATGAACGAACTTAAGAGCATAACAGATCAGGGAGTTCCAGCTCCAAATCTTCTTATTTCGGACAGATGTCAGATTGTTATGCCATATCATATTCTTTTTGATCAGTACGAAGAGGAGAGACTTGCTGGTAAATCATTTGGTTCTACAAAGTCAGGTATTGCTCCTTTCTATTCAGATAAATATGCAAAAGTTGGCTTCCAGGTTAATGAACTCTTTGATGAAGATCTTTTGAAGGAAAAGGTAGAGAGAGTAATTGTTCAGAAGAACATTCTCCTTAAACACCTTTACAATAAGCCACTTATTGATGCTAATGCACTTCTTAATACACTTCATTCATATAGAGATATGGTTGAGCCTTATGTTGCAGATACAGCTTTATTTATTCAGAAGGCTGTTGATGAAGGAAAGACAATACTTCTTGAAGGTCAGCTTGGAACAATGAAAGATCCTGATCATGGTATTTATCCTATGGTTACTTCTTCTTCAACACTTGCTGCATACGGTGCAATCGGTGCAGGTATTGCTCCATATGATATTCAGCAGATCGTTGTTGTTAACAAGGCTTATTCTTCAGCAGTAGGTGCAGGTGCATTTGTATCTGAGATATTTGGTGATGAAGCTGATGAACTTAGAAGAAGAGGCGGTGACGGCGGTGAATATGGAGCAACAACAGGACGTCCACGTAGAATGGGCTGGTATGACTGCGTTGCTTCAAAGTATGGCTGCAGACTTCAGGGCGCAACTGATGTAGCGCTCACAGTCCTTGATGTACTTGGCTATCTTGATGAGATACCTGTATGTGTTGGATACGAAGTTAATGGAGAGGTAACTACAGACTTCCCTGTTACTCACCTTCTTGAGAAATCAAAGCCTGTATATAAGACCTTACCAGGTTGGAAGCAGGACATCAGAGGCATTAAGACATACGAAGAGCTTCCTGAGAATTGCCGTAATTACATTGAATTTATAGAAAAAGAAATTGGATATCCTATCACAATGGTTTCTAATGGTCCATCTCGTTCAGATATCATTTATCGTAAGAGTCCTTTATCTAAATAATTAACAAGTCAAATTTAAAGCTGTAACTTGTGGTTAAACCCAGGTTGCAGCTTTTTTGCACCCTAAAATAAAATTTACTATAAATAATATAAACTATTGACATTAATAAGTGTAGTATGCTATACCATAAGTGTACTAGTTGACATAGTACACTTAATATATATTATATGAATTTGGAGAAATCATTTTTAAGATAATAAGGAAAAAGAAAAAATGATAATAAAAATTGATTTTAGAGACAAACGGCCAATATATGAGCAGATTTCGGAAAAACTTCAGGAGCTGATATTATGCGGAGCAATAGGAGTAGATGAGTCTTTGCCATCTGTAAGATCACTTGCAATTGACCTGTCAATAAATCCGAATACAATTCAGAAAGCTTATGATAATCTCGAACAAAAAGGGTTTTGCTATTCGGTTGCCGGAAGAGGAAGATTTGCCGCGGCTGTGTCTGAGGTAATGCCGGGTAAGAGGAAAGAGTTCTTTGAAAAATTTGATCAGTTATTGAATGAATCTGCTACCTTGCAACTAAAAAAAGAAGAACTCATAGACTACATAAAAAAACATAATTGAGACAACAGACATAAAAAAACATAATTGAAACAACAGACACAAAAAAACATAATTGAAAAAACAGACATAAAAAACAAGATCGAAAAAGATCAAGTATTGTTAACAAATATAAATGCCAGACCTAATAGTAAAAATTCATCTTAAGGAAAAGATAAGAATTGAATAAGACTCGAATAAGATAGCCAATTTAATATAAATTTTAAGTGAGAAAGTATATAACCTGATAGATTACTAACAAAGAGAAAGTATATAACATAATGGATTACTACAAGGGAGGAATGAAAATATCATGATAGAAGCAATTAATTTAACAAAGAGCTTTGATGATATTACTGCTTTGAATGAAATTAATCTTAAAATCGAAGATGGTCAGGTCTTTGGACTTATTGGTACCAATGGTGCAGGAAAGAGTACTTTTTTAAGACTTGCAGCCGGTATATTAAAGCCTGATAAAGGTAGCATCACTATAGATTCAAGACCAATCTTTGAAGATTCTGATATCAAAAAGCAGTTCTTTTATATATCAGATGATACAGCTTTTTTTGCTAATGCAAATCCATTTGAAATGGCAACCTTTTACAGGAAGATGTATGACAATTTCAACATGGCAAGATTTAGAGAACTGATGGATAAGTTTGGACTTGATCCAAATAGGAAAATAAGCACTTTTTCAAAGGGGATGAAAAAGCAGCTTAGTATTATTCTTGGAATATCAGCCTGCACAAGATATCTATATTGCGATGAAACATTTGATGGGCTTGATCCGGTAATGAGACAGGCGGTTAAAAGCCTTTTTGCATCAGATATGACAAGTAGAAGATTTACTCCGGTTATTGCCTCTCATAATCTTAGAGAACTTGAAGATATATGTGATAATGTGGGACTTCTTCATAAAGGTGGAATAATAATGTCCAAGAACCTTGATGATGCAAAGGCTGATGTACATAAAGTTCAGTGCGTATTTAGAGATGACAGCAGCAAAGAAAGAGTTTTAGAAAACCTTGAAGTGATTTCCTCTGAAAACAGAGGGAAGCTTATAACTCTGACAGTAAGAGGTGATGAGGAAAAGATTAACAATATAATGAGAGCGGAAAGTCCGGTATATGTTGAGATGCTTCCGCTGTCGCTTGAAGAAATATTCATAAGTGAAACGGGGGTAACTGGATATGACATCAAAAAGATTATTTGTTGATTTATGTGATGAGAATAGAAAAAGAAGATTATGGCCAATTGCATTATCTATTACAGGTAACTTTTTTGCACAGATAGTATTTGCATTTATACTTATGTCCAATTGTGAAGATCGTTTGAAGTGGGACATTGGTGTAACATGGGCAGAACTGCAAAGTGGATTTTTTGTAAATGTTTCAGGTTTAGGAAGCATTCCTATATTATTAATTGTTTTTGGACTTGCTTTGATAAATGCACTTAATGGTTTTGGATATCTATTTGACAGCAGACTAAGTGATTTGTATGGAGCTCTTCCGGTTAGAAGAGAAAAACAGTTTGATGCAGTTTGTTTTAATGGGATAGTGATATTTGTAATTCCGTTTGTTGTATGCCATATTTTTACAATAGTAGTTGCAACGGCAAAGGGATTTGTTACAATTTCGTCACTTCCTTTATATGTACTGTGCATGCTTATAACAATTATTTTGTATGTGCTTGCTTATATGGTGTATGTTCTTGCGGCTATTATGACAGGACATGTTGTTGTTGCAGCACTTGCAAGTGGCGTATTTACCCTTATAGGGCCTGCAGTATATTATGGAATCCAGA
>JAILEJ010000303.1 GCA_024688095.1 Butyrivibrio sp. | reverse complement strand
TTTACTAGCTTTCATACTCCCGGCTGGTTGTATGAAAGTTGTTCTCTGAATTATTCAAATAGAATTTTTCAGGGTTGCATTACTGTTTATTTGTCAATGTGCTTTGATGAGATCTTATATCTATTCCCATCTGAATATTTGCCTCAAAGGCTTGTATTCACTGCCTTGCGAGCCTTTCGAAGAAGTGCTCTGCATCAGCGGCGAATACTAATATATCACCCTGAGTTTTTTATGTCAACAACTTTTTTTATTTTTTTTCAAAAATCGGTTTTGCGTATTAGTCATTCTGTAATTCCATTATGATATTCCGCGATTTTTAAGTTCTTTGGCTATTTTTGCATATTCAGGCAACTTAATACCATAACTGGTAGCAAGCCTTATCACCTCATATATTAGTCCATCCACTTCAGATTTCTTTCCTTCAGCTATATCTCTCTGCATTGAGGTAGTCGCACTTGGATCAAGCTCATCAAGTATTTTCAGATTTCTTTTTACTATGTCTTCATCAAAATGTATATCCATTGCATTAGCAAGCATATCTATTTCATGTACTAATTCAGAAAAGCAATCTCTATATATGCCATCTTTTTGTATGGATCCCGCAGGCACATTATAAAACACACCACATGCACCTTGTGGTGATACATATGAGAACTTCATAAGGGCATCTTTTCTGATACAATTGCTTAAAGTACCTTCTATATTTGATTCTTTTAAATCTTTTTCCACATCTTTTAATGCATCCTTATATTCCGATGAGTTTCTAACTCCAAAAATCACTCTTAGTATGTTTCCTTTCATAAGAATACATCCAGCTTCTTTAATCATAGAAGCTACATATATACATCCATCTGTTACTAGAAGCTCAGGTAATTGTTCTTGTAAAGTCACTCCAGTACTAAATATATTCAATATTGGTATAACAATTGTATTATTATGAGCCGCTTTTTTGATAACAGGGACAATATCATTTAATGAATACCCTTTTACACATACAAATATTACATCTGCTTTATCTGAATACTCTTCTTCACTCACAGCTTTTATTGTAACTGTAAATTCATCTGCAGGTCTTATTATTTTTAAACCTTTGGCTTTTATAGCTTCCAAGTGTTTACCTCTTGCCAAAAGAGTAACATCTTTTCCAGCTTTTGCCATATATCCTGCAATAACTCCACCGGTACCACCTGCTCCAATAACAAGATATTTCATTTTTTCTCCATTCCTTTGAATTGTATTTTTATTCATAATGTCTTGGCCTATTTTATCATTTAAATACCTGATGCGTAAACTTTCTTCTATAATAAAGATCTTCATTCTATTTATAATTTTCATCAAAAAACAATAAATTTCAATTATTAGGACAGATATTTATTTTTGACCATTACATAAAATTTATCAACCTGTTAATATATTGACAGGTTTTCACGTTGTAATCGAAAATACATATATTTCTTATTTGCAATATAGAAATACAATTTTTTATTACTACAAATTTCAAATTATTATATGGAGAAAAAATGAGTAAAATTGGTTTAATTGTAGAAGGCGGCGGAATGAAATGTGCATATAGCGCTGGTATTCTTGACGCATTTCTGGATGACAACATAATATTTGATTACGTACTTGGAGTATCTGCTGGGAGCGCTAATGCGGCTTCTTTTCTTGCAGGCCAAAGAGGTCGTAATCGACGTTTTTATACAGACCACATTCATGAGCCTGGTTATTTTGGTCTAAAATCTCTTTTAAAAACCGGCAATTTGTTTGGATTAGAATACATATATCGTACGCTATCAAACTCAAATGGAGATGATCCATTAAACTTCGATGCAATACAAGCTAATCCAACTGAATATAAGGTTGTTGCCACAGATGCTGTTACAGGTCTTCCTCATGCTTTTGATAAATCAGAAATGGAAAAAGATAATTATATAGAAATAATGGCTTCTTCCGCACTACCTGCAATGTGCAGGCCTGTTAATGTAAGAGGTCATAAATATTTTGATGGAGGAGTTAGTGATTCTTATCCATATAATCAAGCCTTTTCTGATGGATGTGATAAACTTGTTATTATTTCATCTAAAAATAGAGATTTTGTAAAAAAACCAGAAGGGCATAAAAAGATATATTCTATAATATGTAGAAGATATCCCAAAATTGTAGAAGATTTAAATAACAGACATATTATGTATGCCCAGGAACGTAAAGAAATTTTTGAAATGGAAAAACAGGGTAAAGTCTTTTTATTTTCACCAAGTGAACATTTAGCAATGAGTACATATGCAATGGATGAAAATGCAAACCAGAAATTATATGAACTCGGTCTTAATGATTACGCCAACTTAAAAGAAGAACTATTGAAATTTATGAATAAAAAGATAGAAATTGCATAATTTTTCAATCAATCTTCCGGTCTGCTATAAAACTGGCCATCTACCCAGTCTGTTTTGAAAACATTTACAAAAGCCTCTGGATCAGCCTTTTTTATGCCGCTTACAACCTTTCTGGTTTCTGCGCTTGATATAACAGAATACACAACATTTCTTTCACAATGTTCATAAGAACCTTTTCCTTCAAGAATAGTAGCACCATGATTACTTAATTCATAGATTAGCGCTGATACAACTTCTGGCTTATTTGTAACCACAAATAGGGTATTTTTCTGATACTTTCTATATAAAAGACGTATTACTATAGTTGATGTAAACTGAAATATAATTGAGTATAATGCCTTGTCCCATCCAAAAAGGGCTCCAGCTATTGTTAATATAACTGCATTGAATCCGAGAATAATATTAAATGAATCAATTCCATTTTTTTCTGACAAATATATGGAAATGAAATCCGTTCCTCCGCTTGTTGCATCCAATAAAAGACAAATACTAATAGCAAATCCATTCATCAATCCTCCAAAAATAGAAATCAGAAGAATATCTTGCGTTATTATATGTTCTGGCAATAAATCGGTAAAAATACTACTACACACAATTGCCAGAAGCGACAGCCATGTAAATTTTTTCCCAATAAATCTAAATCCTATGTACACTGGAATTGCATTTAACAAAAGGCTTATAGCGGTATATGGAATAACTATACCTGCAAAAGATAGTACCACCTGCTGTATTAACAATGATAACCCCATTGCTCCTCCAGGAATCAGTCCACCTGTATGCACAAAAGTTTTAACATTGAGTGCAAGAATAAATGAAGCAATCACCACACCAATTATTCTCTTAATCAAATTGTTATTCTCCATATTTTACCCCTTTAAAGTTTTATATAGTTTATATTAAATTATTAAAATAAGCATTACAACGCCAAAGAAGGCATCTACTACCTTGTAAATGCCTTCCAGGTTCGCTCATCCATAAGCTATATATGGTATTATCACACATAATATTATTCGACATATTGTATCTGGATGATAATAGTAATTCTCAACAAACCTTAGATTTCTTTTTTATATAAAATGCTTTTTTCATATTTAGTAGAATGTTCAATGGTATAAATAACAGCACATAAACATATACCAAGTGTTATTCATCAATGAGAACATCAACTTTCATACATTTCCAAGATAAACATATTCTAAATATTTTTCTGACACCGCTTTCATTTCTTTCATTAGATTTATTTGTGTTGGATCATCATTTAACATTTTATAACGTGGAAAAAATCTGGTTATATGTAATGGGATATCTTTTCTTATATTAGAAATCCATTTTGCTTCTTTTTCCATATCATCTAATGAATCATTAATTCCTGGTACTATTAAAGAAGTTATTTCAATATGAGTACTTTTAGCTGCCATTTCTATAAATTCCATCACCATTTTAAGATTTCCACCCAATTTTTCATATGATTCTTGTGTAAATCCTTTTAGGTCAATATTCATTGCATCAATATAAGGTTCCACTTCTTTAAGTACTCGTATAGAAACATTTCCATTACTTACCAGTACAGTTTTTAAATCGTATTTTTTGCACAATTTAGCTGTATCTCTAACGTATTCATAGTCAACAAGTGGTTCATTATAAGTGAAAGCTATACCAATATTTTTATTTGTATCCCTCAAATGTATTGCAAGATCTGTTATTTCCTCTGGATTCATAGATCGATATGGATGAGATGTGCTATTATTTCCTACAAATTCCACTCTATTTTCAGCATTTTCAGCTTTTATCTGAGAAATCTCATGATTTTGACAAAAAGGGCATTTTAAATTACATCCAAATCCTCCGACAGAAAGGATCATTCTTCCAGGCATAAATCTATATAGTGGTTTTTTCTCAATAGGATCAAGTGCAATTGCACTAAGAATTCCATATGATGTTGGAATAATCTTTCCATTCTCACATTTTCGCGCAAGGCATTTACCCGCCTGTCCTCCAGAAAGTCTGCATCTATTAGAACAAACATCACATTCAATGATTTCTTTCATATATGCCTTACTACCTCAAA
>JAILEJ010000288.1 GCA_024688095.1 Butyrivibrio sp. | reverse complement strand
GTTATTGGTCTTCTGATTTATTACAGATGATAACCCATCACTCTCAGCAATATATATTTCCGGAGGTGTATTGACTACATGAAGAAGATCTTCCTCATCTATATGAGAGGTCATGAGATTATAACTTGCACCAACTCTATGGCCAAAGCTCTCATAATCATTTATGTATTCAGTTCTTGCAGTAATCTCGATAGGAGCTTTCAATGTAAGCATTTCAGATAACCTTTCTCATTTAATAGTATTTAGAATTATTTTTTGGATAAAGCCTGTGCCATAAGGGCTCTTCTTGTAGGAGGCCATGTAACAGGA
This sequence comes from Butyrivibrio sp., assembly GCA_024688095.1. Taxonomy (GTDB): domain Bacteria; phylum Bacillota; class Clostridia; order Lachnospirales; family Lachnospiraceae; genus Butyrivibrio. Next base: position 7,657 of record JAILEJ010000288.1, on the reverse strand, counting down.
GTTGCAAGCGGCTTATCAACAGTCGAAGTCTTAATATTTGAAGACATCGGCTTAGGAAGTTCCTGATTTACCAGTTTCATATCAAATTGTTCTCCTATAGACTGTGAATTATTAACTCTCCAGTTCGCTCTATCCTGTCCAGAAGTCGCTATATTATCTGATATTGGCTTATGAGGTGTAATATTAGCCTCATCCCTCATATCAAATGAAGGTGTTTTAATATTATCCTTCATATCAATTATTGTCTTGTCATTGATAATATATCCTTTGTAATTATCATTTCCCATGTCATTAGGCGACTGAACCGCATGCTTTGGCTTATATATAGTACTGTATTTGCCATTATCACGCCTCTTCTCAGCTTTATAATCCTGAGGGATTTTAAATTGTTCTTCCTCTGATTCTCTCTTCTGCTTATTATTAATTGTCCAATCTTCATTATCTCTACTTGAAGTTCTGATATTATCCGAGACTGGTGTATGATGAGGAGACATATTATTAGCAATCTCCATGTCAAATACTTTACCTGTAGGTATTCCATCAGTATCAGCAATCATCTTGCCATTTATCGTATACCCTTTATAATCAGGTGCTCCAATATCATTCTTGGACTGTTTTGCATTTACCGGTGCAAATTGCTGGTTAAACTTACCATCCACTCTTCTTGTAGCAGCATCATAATCTCCAGGGATATTAAACGATTTAGTCAGAACTTTACCTTCGCCATCCATAATCTGCTTATTATTTATATAATATCCACTATTGCCGCTTACATTAAAATCATTCTTAGACTGGGTTGCATGAAGAGTCTGCATTTTATTTGTGAATTTTCCATCTTTGTATCTTGAAGCCGGGTCATACTTGGTAACATCTTTCATGTCCATACCCTTTTCAAAAGTCCATGTATCTTCTTTTGTACTTGAATCTACAGGATTTGTTATGACCATAAGCTGTCTGTACGCTATAGTTACAGTTTCTGTCATAAGTCCACTTTTTTCAGCATTCAATTCACCATATTCTTTGTTAGTTACAACACATCCTGTAAATACAAAATATCTTGCAGCCCATGCATCTGCATCTATTTCGCTGTCCCATCCACGAGATGCATTTGATCTGTACACAAATAGAACACAAGGAAGTGTCAGTTCTGATCCATTCGCAAGAGGATCAAAAAATCTTGTAACTCCTGTATCTATATATCTCTCAACTTGAAATGTAAAAGGCTTTGAAATAGGTTTACGTTTCATGTGAACATAATCATTCACTCCGCCTTCCTGTATGTATTCATATTCATTTTCTTTGCTAAATGCACGTACAGACTTAAGAGGTAAATAATACATACCTTCAACAAGAAGTGTAAAATTATACCCTGGTACCGGATCAAATGTTGCATTATTTCCAGTTATGAAATCTATTCCTTTTCCTAAACCCATATAAACACCTCAAATTAAAACATTATCTGTCAGCTTTTAAATCAAAAATACTCTTCTCTCCACGTTCCTTAGAGGGATTAAGACTCTTGTTTATATCTGATATCTCACTGCACCATCTTCTCCTGGTCACATGATCCATTTCCATTACTTCTTTTTCACTCCAGTGAAAATAATAAGAAATGAAAGACATCTCCTTAAACAAGTCATCTTTGGGATAGAGCCTTAGCCCTCTCGTGTAAAATTTAAAGGAACCTCAAAGGTCTTGCCACAGTCAGGGCATACACACTGCATTACAGGTGGCTCAATATCATTTATTCTCTGATACATATCCTGCAAAAATGCAAGATCAGCAGTAAAAAGTCTTTCAATTGTTGTAGCTGTAACTGCATCAAGTCCTTCTATCTGTGTTACAACTTTACTTAGAATTACTATAGTAAGATATGACGGATTCGATAATACTCTGGGGTCTCTGGTAGCAGATATTTCATCTCCAGCTGTTGCAAGTCTCATCTTTCCTCTCTGATGAATTTCTCCATTTCCATCAACGTATCCTTTCGGAAGTGTAAAATCGTATACTGTCTCCATCTTTTATGTCCTCCACTTAAGTAGTATTTTAGGTATAACTATAGCTTTTATATTTATACGAATCAGAATGTCCAAAAAGCCATTATTTATGACAATTATAAATATTTTTTTATTCTACCGTTATTCATACTCAGGAATTTTTATTCCTAAGCATGAATAAGTACAGAATACTTATTATTCTTTTGTTTTAAAAACCGGCAGATTCCAATTATGGATATCTGCCGGCCACTAAAATCACTTATTATTAGTTTGGAATTACCAATTCTTCGTATGCAATTTCAACTGTTTCAATTGCAACATCACTTGTCTTAGCATCAAGATCAGGTGCTGAATACTTTGTAACCCAAGCATTTGTAAGTGTCCACTGTCTTGTACCTGTAGCAGATGTTACAAGCTGAGCAGGTGCTCCAGGGTTAATATCGATAAGTTCGATAGTAACATTCTGTCTCGGTATCTGACCTCTTGTTTCACTTACACACTCCTGTATCCATGTCTTGAATGGGCTATCAATGATATATCCCATCTTAAGAGTAACGTTACCATGCTTTACAAGTCCTGGTATCTTTACAGGTGCAAGTGAAGCTGAGTTACCCTGTCTGAACTCGATTACGTCAACTGTTCCTTCAACCCCTGTCACTTCACTGAAAGCAGCTGTTCCAGCGATACCACTAACTGTGACAAGGAAGTTCATTTTGGTTAACGGATAATCAGAGTTTTTGTCATTTTTATATGCATCAGCCATAATGTGTTATCCTCTCTTAATCTATTAATCTTTCTATTTATTATTCTTCTTCTCCGCCACCAGCTGCTTCTGCAGTATGCTGTGTTACGCGGAAGATTACAAATTCAGCAGGTCTTGAAGGAGCAATACCTATATTGCAGATAAGTCTGCCATTTGCAATATCATCTCTACTCATTGTGCTAGGTCCAATCTCAACGAAGTAGCTGTCTGAAATTGAATCACCAGCAAGCATTCCATTTCTCCAAAGAGTATCAAGGAAGTTAGATATTGTAAGGCTGACTCTCTGCCAAAGTGAAGGATCATTTGGCTCAAATACAACCCAGTTAGTATTGGCTTTAATACTCTCTTCAACGAAGATGAACAGACGTCTAACGTTGACATATTTAAAGTTAGAATTGCTTGATGCTGTTCTTGCACCCCAGATTCTGATTCCCTGTCCTGGGAGACTTCTGATAAGGTTAATTCCTTCAGGATTCAGGATATCCTGCTCATCCTTTGTATAGTTAACCTTAAGTCCTGTACAGAATACTGTCTCGTTAGCAGGTGCCTTATGTACACCACGGTTAACATCAGTTCTGGAATAAACACCCATTACTGCACCTGATGGTGGAATGAAATCAGGCTTATTTGATGATCTGTCAAATACCTGAATCCATGGATGATACATAGCTGCATATGTGCTGTCGATAATCTGTCTGAACTTAATAAGATCAGCTGTCTTATAAGCATCAGCAGGCATATCAAGAACTGCAAATCTGCTTCTAAGGCTTTCGCAGTGACCAACAAGCGCAACCTGTACTTCAGGAATTGTAACACCAGGAATTGCAAGCATGCTTACAACATTATTTTCCTTGAAAGCCTGAAGACCTGTTCTCTTTCCAGGGCCATTGTCTTCGCCAATAAATGTTGCTGCTGTTACTGTTGATACGTTTCCATCTGAACCACCTTCAAGAAGGAACATACCATCTGTAACGCCATCTCCAAGAATTGCTTCTACAGGATTCATAATCTCAGGAAGCTCGTCAACGGCAATCTTTACGATACTGCTCTGAGACATCTTTGACTCAATGTATCTTGTAGACTGTCTGTTGAATGAAAGCTCTGAATAGTTTTCAAAATCTTCGTTATATCTTACGCTTACATCAACTGTAATAAGATATACAAGAGACTTAGGAACGATTGCTGTATCAACAACGTCTGCTGGCATCTCTTCTTCAAAAGCTACTTCATTATCAAAAATAGTTTTGATTTTATTTACTTTTCCGTTAAATTCAACAAGATCACCTTCTCTAAAGCCATCAAGACTCTTAGCCTTATATCCAAGGTCTGTCTTCTCAATAAGCTGCATTTTATGCTTTTTACCTGTTGAAAAGAATATCTGAATCTTGTCTCCCCATTTACCTGGGTTAGCTGCTTCTACTGAGAGGATTCCCATCTTCTTTGATGAAGCCTTTGCTTTAGCAGGAGCTACACGCATTACATAGCATCTTGTTCCACCATTATCAAAGAACTGCTCTACACTGTTTGCAAGGAATCTATATTCACCATACATAAATTCTGGTAAAAATCCTCCAAACTGCTGCTTAAAGCTCTTCATACTTGTTACAAGGAGAGGTGCTCCCTCTATAGGGCCTTTCTCAGCCATTCCTACAAAACCGGCTGTGCTTGTGCCCACACCTTCAATACTTCGTGGAGAATTATCGTATTCTTCCACATATACACCTGGTGATAAATATTCTGGCATTGTTTTTCTCCTTTTTCCATTTTATTAGTTAGCTGAAGTCTTAATTTGTCCGGGATAAGTTATTGAAACTGATCCTGCATATGCACACATCATTTTACAGTCAGATGTGAGACACGGCTTTCCGTTTACGATAAGCTTGGGATGAGTTGGAATCCATGTTCCAGCAGGTACCGGCATACAAGGCTGCGGTGTTAAAACACCCATAGCTGCTGCTGTTGCAGAAGCTACTGCCGGATTAGCAAGCGATGTACACATTCCAAATGGTCCAACATTTGCGCCTCCCTGACAATCCTGAATAGTTGCCGCAGGCTTTCCATCAGCAAGAATTTTCGTCTGCGATGTTACCTTTAATGGAGCTGGAGCTGTTCCAAAACTACACATGCAATTTGCACCAGCAGTTACAATCTCACTCAAGTCTTTACCTCCTCGGTCCTTTTTGCTTTTTCAGTTTCTGTTTTTTTGTCCTCTACCGGTTTTTTGACTACAGCTTTTTTTGCCTCTTCCATCAGATCAATTACTCCATAGGTCTTATGGAAATCAATTACTCTGAAATATGTAGCGCCTCTTTTAGTCCGAAGCCTCAAAAGGTACTTGATTTCAGTAGCATCATCCCTCACTCTGAAAATAAAACTTCCATCTTTTTTTACACTGCCAAATAGCATCCTGTAAATTTTTTGATTTGGTCTTATTTCTCCCTGAAGAGGTTCCTTTAGGATTGCTTTATTGTCACCGCTCTGACTGGCAACTGCAAAACTTTCATAAGTGCTTTCATCTAATGATGTTAATCCATAATACGTATCTTCCAGTTTTACGTTTTTTCCTGCTACATAGCCAAAAACAGATAGCTCATTTTTCTTGGCATTAAATTCGGAAAAACTACACAATGGACGCATCAGGTTAATTGCATCAATAGACTTCAGGGAAGGAAGGTTACCTGTAATACCGATTACCGGCTCGCCTCTTGCTGTACTCTCTGATGGTATCAGGAATACATCACTTTCCGGGCTGTGTTCATTAAGCTGTTCATAGTCAATGGTTATATCCGCTTCCTCATAACCAAAAGCTTTTATGTGCATGAGACCATTTTCTCTGCCACAATTTATGAATATAAAATAACCATCTCCTTTATATTCCGGCTTAAGAATAACTCCGCCTTTGCTAAACTCAACGTTAGCTACATTGACGGATGCGCCCGTAGTCGTGTCGATAAGCCTGAGTAAAAGGTCTATTCTGACACGAATAATACAATCGCCCACTTAGGCTATTCCCTCCTTTCTTCTCCTGTAATATTGATTCCAAAGCTAGCCTCAGTAACACGTGGTGTATCAATGATCTCGCCACTTGAAAGCATAACAGGTGCCGCCTTATAAAACAGGCTTATCTGATATGGCTTGTTGATAGCCTGCCACACCCTTACTTTCTCCTCCAAACTTATCTTCGCCTGAGACAGTACAATCGGAGGCTCCTGAGTGTCAAGCCAGGATTGCAATTCATTTGGACGAACAGAGCTGTTGTCATTAACAATCTGAGCAACACGTCCAATGATTTTTTGTATATCCGGTGCCTTTAATCCCATCTGGGAGGAACCATTTATAAAAACCATATAATATAAAGCATATGGTCTTGGCGGCTTTGATAACTGTGCCCTACCCCTTGAAATATAATTCGGAGTAGATAACTGAATGTCTTCCTTAATATCATAGAGATACAAACCTACAATGTAGTCAACATCCTGAGCCGCAGGTGATGAAATCTCAATATTATTAGGAGACGGAATTGGTTCAGGGCACATCTTTTCTCTAAGTGTCCTTACAATATATGCACTTACATCTGCAATAATAGGATAATCAGCCATTCATCTCGTCCTTTCAATCTCCATTAAGCCCAGATATAAATTCTTCAATCTGTGCTTTCATAGGATTTGTATAACAAACCGCATAGCTTGAAGTCGCTATATATTCAGTATCACATTTGAAGTAATTCACACAATCATCTTCAGCCAGATATGGAACTCCGGAAAACTCCAGCTTCTTTGTCATTATTTCTGGGTCAGATGATGTATCGCCCTTATACATCTCATCACTTCCTGTTGTAAAAATATATATAGTTGAACCAAGCGTCATGGTTGCTACCTTTTTAGAATCATCATAGAAATATCTGTATGATGTTATATCGCTTACTGTCTTAAGGCTTGCGTATTCAATAGCTTTTGTACCATTAAATTGTATATAAAAATATATATTGTTATCTGTAATTCCCTTTGTAGCAATTGTATTTGCAAGTTCTCCCGCAGCATTGTTACCCATTTTATATATTTTTGAAAATGCAACTGACGCAATTGCACTTTCTTTCATACTAAGTTCATCAAGAGACTTTCCACCCAAAAAATCTAGTAATGCATCCATCAGTTCATCTTCTGACATTGATAATAATGAATTGACAGCTCTAAGATTGTCTCCTGCTCCTGATCCGTCTCCTGAACCCGATCCAGCTCCTGTTCCTGTTCCCGATCCTGTTCCTGAACCCGATCCGTCTCCTGAACCTGATCCAGCTCCTGTTCCTGTTCCGTCTCCTGAACCCGATCCAGCTCCCGAACCCGATCCTGTTCCTGTTCCGTCTCCCGAACCCGATCCAGTTCCTGTTCCTGTCCCCGATCCTGTTCCTGTTCCCGATCCTGTTCCTGTTCTTGATCCTGAACCTAGACCATCTAAGTCCGCTGAATCTAATGCATTTTGAATTCCATTTAATGTATCAGTACTGGCGCCACTATTCTGGGCAAGATCCTTTAAATCATTAAGAGCATTTATCTGCCCTAGATCTGCAAGCGCATTTGCAAGCGCAGATAAATCAGCATTTGCATCATTTTGAAGAGCATCTGCTGCTTTACTGACAAGCTTGTCAGAAAGCCCTGCAAGACTGTTTCCAAGTTCTGCTCCTGCTCTTGCTGATTCAGATGCAGAATCAGAATTAGCAAGTATATAAGCAAGTCTGTCCTCTTCATCTGCTATATCCTTATCTACTGCCTGTATCTTGGCATCGAGAAGCTTTGCTCCTGCAAGATCGTTATTATCAAGTGCCTTATCTCTTTCAAGCTGTAAATCTTCTTTTTTATCCTTTAACTTATCTAATGCCGATTTAAGATTTTCATCAGAA
>JAILEJ010000275.1 GCA_024688095.1 Butyrivibrio sp. | reverse complement strand
CCACCAGATATTGCTTTTCTTGATATTGAGATGCGTACTATTAATGGCATTGATTTCGCGGAAAAGCTTATTTTGTTAAATCCAAATATAAATATCATATTTGTTACAGGATATAAAAATTATATGGCAGATGCCTTTGCTATGCATGTAAGTGGATATATTACAAAACCTGTTACAGAAGATAAGGTGAGAAATGAATTAAATAATCTCAGGTATCCGATAGATCCTAAGAGTAGGATCAGACGTACTAAATTCCATACTTTTGGTGATTTTGAAGTATATATTGATGATGAGCCTGTTCTTTTTACTTATGCTAAAACTAAAGAATTATTAGCGGTTCTTGTGGATGTTGGAGCAATGTGCTCCACAGGGAAATGTATTAGTATGTTATGGCCTGATGATGATCCTGATAAACATACTTCATATATTCGAAACCTGGTCGCAGATCTTGTTAATACTTTCAAGGAAAAAGATTGTAATAATGTGATTATCCGTAAACGTGGAATGATTGGTATCGATAGAAGATATGTCATTTGCGATTATTATGACTATATGGAAGGACTCGAATACGCTAAGAGATTTTTTAACAGAGAATATATGTCTCAGTATAGCTGGGGCGAAGAGCGTCTGGCAACTTTATTGGGGAATGAATTATGATTCCCCAATAAGTTTATGACCTTCATCAGCCTTAGTTCGATGATTAAAAATGTATTGGACTACAGCCGGATTGTAGCCCATAATCTGGCATCCTGCAGCTAAAAAATTTCCGATTTTAAAAAGCCTTTTTACAACACATTCAATACGGATTTCGTTTAAGGCATCAGTGGGTTTGAATTTAATATGAATTTCGTCTCCAACATTACATGTCATTCCGTTTCCAAGCATAAAAGAAATTCCCTGAAAAGACATATCGTGGATGATTGCATTTCCAAAAGGACCATTTCCAATAGATATCTTTGCAAGCATTTCTATTTTGAAACGCTCACCACGTCTTTGAACACCTGGACGTTGTGAAGGAACACCTGTAATGAGATGATATGTGCCGCCCCAGTTTTGGATCTGAGTGATTGAATCGGCATGGAAAAAGGACACAGTACCATTTTGTGAATTAACTACCCTTAAATCTGCATCGGATGAGTGATCAAGAGGAAGTCCTGCAAAAAAGACAGGCTCAACTAAAAGGCCATGCTCATATGCTGTTATGGCCCTTGTATTAAATGTCCTTTTTTGTCCTAATTTAGTCAGAGTAATAGTGATTTTTGACTCTGATGGAACTTCCACTAATTCCATTGAATACCTCTCAAAATGTATTTTGCTTAAGATAATTATATAACAAATATATTAATTGAAAAATGAAAAAAATATGAACAAGCTTAATTTATAATAATAGGGCTAATAAATAATAACTGGTGTTATAAAAGCCCAATAGATGCTACTGCTAGACTTTAGCCTTTAAAGTGTTTATTATATAAAAGATGAATATAAAAAACTAAGAAGTAAATGGAGTGTATTGATTTTATATAATATATTTCGTTATAGGTTATTTAGAAAGAGGATGACATGACTGGGAGTTTTGATTTTGATAATTTAATTGGGGATGTTGCAAAGGATTTTTTTGGAAGTAATTCTGATGAATATAAAGATTTGTTAATGACTGATAATTTGAAAGAGCTGTCTGAGGAAATAGGCAGGATAAATGGTATGGCTCCAGAGAATCAGTCAGAAGCTGAGATTAAGAGTAAAATAGATGCACTTGGTAAACTTGATGAGGCAATGCTTAATAGTGCAGAAAAGAAAAAAAATGAAGCTCTGGCTGGAACGGATGATAATGAAAAGCAGGAAGAGCAGGAACAGGAGAGCCAGAAAGAAAAAGAGCCTGAAAAGAGTGGAATGGAAGAACTCAATGAACTAATAGGCCTTGATAATATTAAAGATGATGTAAAAGAATTAGTAAGTTTTGTAAAGGTTCAAAAGATGAGAGCGGATATGGGAAAAAAGACAGTACCTATTTCTCTGCATCTTGTTTTTAATGGTAATCCTGGAACAGGAAAGACAACAATTGCAAGAATACTTGCAAAATTATATAAAGAAATAGGAGTTCTATCAAAAGGTCAACTTGTTGAGGTTGACAGATCAGGACTGGTAGCTGGATATGTGGGACAGACAGCCACAAAGACTCAGGAAAAAATTCAGGAGGCTATGGGAGGAGTTCTCTTCATAGATGAAGCTTACACACTTGCTAAAGAAGGCAGTGATTATGGTCAGGAAGCAATAGACACTATACTAAAGGCAATGGAAGATCATAGGGATGATTTTATTGTAATAGTTGCTGGATATACAGAACCTATGGAAAAATTTATAAGTTCTAATCCTGGTCTAAAATCGAGATTCAATAAATACATTGAATTTCCTGATTACTCTGCAGAAGAGCTTATTCAGATTTTCGAAATGCGATGCAATAAATATGAATATATTATGAGTGAAGAGGCTCAAGGTGCGCTTAAGGATATACTTACTTATAAAGTAGAACATAAGGATGATAATTTTGCAAATGCAAGAGAGGCACGAAATCTTTTTGAAGCAATAGTAACAAATCAGGCTTCAAGAGTAGCGCAGATTGAAAGTCCTACTGAAGAACAAATGAATACAATAGAAGTGGATGATATGAAGGATTTTATGATAAAAGCTGAGTGAATATACAGCCAGATTTGTGATATTGTCTGGTGATTTGAGATAACAGTTGATGCTTTTTGGAGAAAGAGGTGATAACATGCCGGATAATAAAAGAATGAAAATCACTCCACAGGATCTTTTAAAGGCAATTGATTCCTGGAGCAAGCTTGCCAAAGAAAATGCAGTATCTATCGATGCGGTTTCCATAATTGATGTTCAGGCTGAAATTATGAAGAATATTATTATGGATAACGCAAAAGATAAGGTTATGGTTCAACAGTTGTCAAAGGAAGTGGTAAGGCTTGGCGGTTCAATTGGAACATTTAGACAAATTGATACCAGCAGGGCGGCCAGCCTTGCAAATTTGATGGCAGAGGCAACTGAAGATAACAGAATGTTTGCGCTTGCTATTGCTGATAACAGACAATTGATATTTCATCTGAAAGAGAAGAATAGAGATGAGATTGTTTTTGCGATTTATTTAAAAGATGATCGTGTAAACAGTGGAAATCAGCTTTCTGCAATTCTTACAATCAATGAAAATGCAAAACAGTTCAGGGTAGAACCTGATGAACAGATTTATGATAATGTAATGGTTGCAGATTTTCTTAACATATTGTCAGAATATCTTTTTGAAGATGGCTTCTCATATATATGCGCAGGTGTCAGAGTTTTTCTTGGAAAAGGTTAATATTAAAAATTTAAATAATATTTCCTCCGCTTATATTTTAAAGAAAGTATAGGCGGA
>JAILEJ010000251.1 GCA_024688095.1 Butyrivibrio sp. | reverse complement strand
TTGTGATAGTGGCCTAAAGCATATGGATAAGCTTGGTGTTAAGCCGGGGCTGATAGTAGGCGATTTTGATTCACATGAAAAGCCGGATTTGGATATAGAAACCATAGTTCTTCCAAGGGAAAAAGATGATACAGATACATTCTATGGAGTCAAAAAGGGAATAGAACGTGGTTATGATGAATTTCTCTTAATTGGCGTAATAGGTGCAAGGTTTGATCATTCAATGGTCAATATTTCAGTTCTTCTATATCTGAATGAAAATGGGAAAAAAGGAACAATAATAGACGATTATTCGGAGATGGAAATTGTTTCTGAAAAGCCGGTACACATAAGTGATAAGTATAGCTTTTTTTCACTTATGAATATTTCTGGAAAGGCGGAAGGCATTGATATTACAGATGCCAAATATCCACTTAAAGATGGTATAATCAGGTGCGAATATCAATATGGCGTAAGTAATGAAGTAATTCCTGGAAAAACTGCAACTGTAAGTGTCAAAGATGGAAATTTACTTCTAATAAAAATTTTTTGACTTTGATTGAGATTAATTTTATGGGAGAGAGCATGAAAATATATTTTGATATGGATGGAGTGCTTGCTGATTTTGACAGGGGAATAGCTGAGCTATGCAAAATAATGCCGCAGGATCAGGAAGAAAAAGATGAAAAAGCTGATGATGAAATGTGGGCAGCGGTAAGAAAAGTTGAACATTTTTATGACAGGCTTGAAGCAATGCCAGGCGCAATAGACCTTTTCAAATATGCCATGGAAAAAAGTAATGGAAACTGTGAAATTCTTACGGGGATACCAAAGCCCAGAAGAGGTATAGTAACGGCAGGTGAGGATAAAGAGAAATGGGTAAAAAGAGTTTTATCCGATAAGATAAAGGTAAACATAGTATACAAAGAGGAAAAGAAAAATTACTGTACAGGGAAAGATTGTATTCTTATTGATGATCTTTCTGTAAATATACGTGAATGGAACGAAGCCGGAGGAACAGGAATCCTGTTCACGGATGCAAAGCAGGCAATTGAAGAGCTACGAAAGTTGATATGATTTTTGAAATCGTTTGGTTGTAACAAACCAGGCGATTTTTTTATTTTAAAGAATGAATTTGATAAAAAAAGTATGTATTCGATATAAATGTGATATTTTTTCTCATAATATGTATCCAATAATTACTATAAATATGTAAGTTGAGGATAAAAAATGAGGTCTAAGGTTTTTGATACTGAAAAATTTGCTAAGGTTGTCAGACGGGCAGTAGCAGAAGGAATAGTGCTGTTAAAGAATGATAACAGTGTACTTCCTCTTAAAGAGGGAACAAGGATTGCTCTGTTTGGGAGAAGCCAGTTCAATTATTACAAGAGTGGTACCGGATCTGGCGGAATGGTAAATACTAAATATGTAACAGGTGTATATGAGGCACTTTCTAGTGATAAAAGATTTGTTATAAATAACGGGTTAAGAAGTTTATATGAAGACTGGATTAAGGACAACCCGTTTGATGCAGGGATTGGATGGGCAGCAGAACCATGGTTTCAAAAGGAAATGCAGATAACTGAGGATATTGCAGAAAGGGCTGCAATGGATAGCGATGTTGCAATTATTCTGATTGGCAGAACTGCAGGTGAAGATCAGGATAATAGTAATGAAAAAGGAAGCTTCCTTCTGACTGATGATGAAGAAGAGATGATGCTTAGAGTTACAAAAGCATTTGAGAAGACTATTGTTTTGCTGAATGTTGGAAATGTCATAGATATGAGCTGGGTAGAAAAGTATAATCCTATGGCAGTGGCTTATATATGGCAGGGAGGTCAGGAAGGCGGAAACGGAGTACTTGATTTCCTTGCAGGTGATGTAAATCCTTCAGGAAGGCTGACTGATACAATTGCCAGGGATATAAATGATTATCCTTCAACAGCAAATTTTGGCGGAAAAAAATGTAATGTTCAAAAGGAAGATATCTATGTTGGTTACAGATATTTTGAAACATTTGCCAGGGAAAAAGTCCTTTATCCATTTGGATATGGCCTTTCATATACAGACTTTAAAATAACTACAGATACCTTTGGATACTCAGAAAATAAAGTATTCATAAAGGTATTGGTAGAAAATACTGGAAGTTGTAAAGGACAACAGGTTGTACAGATATATGTTTCAAAACCACAGGGTCTTATGGGGCAGCCTTATAGAGAACTTGTAGGTTTTGGGAAGACAAGAGAGCTTGAACCATCGGAAAGTCAGTACCTTGAGTTTAGTATAGACAGATACAGTATTGCGAGCTATGACGATAGTGGAATTACAGGTAACAAAAGTGCATATGTTATGGAAAATGGTACCTACAGCTTTTTTGCCGGAGCAAATGTAAGGGATGCGCAGTTTTCGGGAGGCATTTATCTGAATGAAACAATAGTTGTTGAACAGCTTCAGGAGGAGATGGCCCCGGTTGAAAGCTTTGAAAGAATGAAACCTCTTTTGCAGGATGATGGAAGTTATAAGCTTTGTTATGAGTCAGTTCCATGCGCTACGATAAGTCCCGAAGAAATCAGAGTGGAAAATCTTCCCAAGGAGCTTCATACAGACAAAGAAGGATTAAAACTGGAAGATGTCTATGATAAAAAATGCAGTATGGAAGATTTTATAGCTCAGCTTAGCGATGAAGAGTTATGCTGCATCGTCAGAGGCGAAGGAATGAGCTCACCAAAGGTTACACCTGGATGTGGAGGTGCTTTTGGCGGTGTTACAGATAGGCTTTTGGAAAGGGGAATTCCGATAGGCTGTTGTTCTGATGGACCTTCAGGAATACGTATGGATTCAGGCAAAAAAGCCTTTGCGATGCCAAATGGCACTTGTCTTGCATGCGCATGGAATCTGGAACTTACAGAAAAAATATATGAGTGGGAGGGGCTTGAACTTAGAAAGAACAAAATAGATGTATTACTTGGACCTGGTATGAATATACATAGAAGTCCTCTTAATGGCAGAAACTTTGAATATTTCAGTGAAGATCCAGTCGTTACCGGCAAGAATGCAGCGGCACAGCTTAGAGGAATGCATAAGGTAAATGTAACAGGTACAATAAAGCATTTTGCAATGAATACGCAGGAATCCGGAAGACATACGGTTGAGCATATAGCATCTGAAAGGGCAATCAGAGAAATCTATTTAAAAGGATTTGAGATAGCTGTAAAAGAGGGAAATGCTCACGCTGTTATGACTACCTACGGTTCTGTTAATGGATATTATACTTCTTCAAACTATGCTCTTGTGACCAGAATACTTAGAGAGGAATGGGGATTTAAAGGCATAGTTATGACAGACTGGTGGGCCAAAGGGGGCAGGTCAGGAAAAGGAGATGCAACAGATATGGCATCTATTATAAAAGCTCAGAATGATCTGTATATGGTAACTTCCAGCGCAGGAGATAATACAAATAAGGATAATCTTGAAGAATCTCTCAATAACGGAATTATTACAAGGGCAGAGCTTCAGAGAAGTGCAGTAAATATATGCAGCTTTATTCTCGAAAAGCCTGTATTTAAGAGATTTATTGAACGCGACAATGAGCTAGATGTTCAGCTTGCCCTGGAAATAGATGATGATGAAATGGAATTTGACAATATTTTTGATTGCCGTATCGGGGAATCAGGAATCGGATATATAGATGAGAACGAAATAAAAACCGGTAAAGGAAAAACCAATATGGTTTCGGTTTCTTTCAAGGAAAGAGGCGACTATAAACTATCAATGATGGTCAGAGCAAACTCCGTAAGCGAGCTTGCACAGATTCCGCTTAGCATTTTCAGAGATAAAGAACTTGTAAAGATGGTAACACTTACCGGAGGAGATACTGAATGGAGAATGATTGAAATTCAGTTTGAGAACTGTGCGCAGACATTTTTCTTAAAATTTTACTTTGCGCAGGACGGAATGGAAATTAAAGATATTTCTTTGATATTAACAAAGTCTAAAGAAGAGGAATTTAGACTTATGTTTGCAAGAATGGGAGAATAAGGGGATTCAAAATGGTTAATAGTACAGGGAAAATAGAATTTATTGATGATATGGGGAGCTTTAAAATCTCAAAGGCAGAGGATACCAGCTATTTATACTTCCCTATAGCCGGGGAAAAGGGGCTTAAGAGTTCAATAACCCCGAATCTTGGAGGAGATTCTATGATAGACCAGGAAACTTTTTTGCTTGAGCCTGTAAGTGTAGAAAATCTACACAATAATAAAAACACTCGTAATTTCTGGTTATATATGGATAATGGCGATGTATGGTCAGTTGCAGGAACTTCTGCTGAACAGGAAAGTAATAAATATACCTCTTTGCAGGATGATAGCCTTGTTACTGCCGGATTTATGTGGCATAAGGCACTTCGTGCCAACTACAAATCCAAAATACTTGCTGAGGTTACCTCTTTTGTTCCGGTAGACTGTAACGTTGAAGTAATGTCTGTAACTATTAAAAATATTTCATCCAAAGCAAAGACTATTGTACCAATTGCTGCAATACCGATTTATGGAAGATCAGCAGATAACCTCAGAGATCATAGAAATGTAACTTCAATGCTTCATCAGATAACGACTTTGAAAGAAGGAGTTATTGTAAAGCCTACAATGTCCTTTGATGAAAAGGGACATAGATTAAATGAAAAAATCTATTATGTACTTGGATTTGATAATAATGAAAATATTCCTGAATCTTTTTTTCCTACAGTTGACTCATTTATAGGAGAAGGTGGAAGTTTCCTTAAGCCAAGAAGTGTTTACAGGCAGGAACCAGGATGCGGCGCCGGAATTAAGATATGCGGAAAAGAGGCTGTTGGTGGACTTAAATTTGAAAAAATAACACTTCCAAAAAATGCAGAAGCTACATATACAGTTTTGATCGGCGTGGCAGAAAATATGGATGAATTAAATGCAGTTATTGATCGTTTTAACAGCATTAAGGGTATGGAAGAAGAATTTGATTTAGTAAGAGATTATTGGAAAAACAAAGTAAATGTCGACTTTTATACAGGGGATAAGGCATTTGATGAGTTTATGAGATGGGTAAGCTTCCAGCCATTTCTAAGAAGGGTATATGGCTGTTCTTTCCTGCCATACCATGATTATGGAAGAGGTGGAAGAGGCTGGAGAGATTTGTGGCAGGACTGTTTGTCACTACTGTTTATGGAACCTGATGATGTAAGAAAAATGATAGTTGCTAATTTTGGCGGTGTGAGAATTGATGGAACAAATGCAACTATTATTGGTGAAGGACTGGGGAATTTTATTGCTGACAGAAATGGCATAGCAAGAGTATGGATGGATCATGCATACTGGCCTTTTAAAACACTGGATTTATATATAAAACAGTCAGGAGATTATCAGATTCTTGAGGAATGTGTTCCGTATTTTAAGGATGCAATTGTACATAGGGGAAACCTTGTAGATAAAGAGTTTGAAAACATAGATAATAAACAGTATATAAGTGATAAACGTAAAACCACTGTTTATAAAGGAACAATCCTGGAGCATCTACTTGTACAGAATCTATGTGCCTTCTACGAAGTAGGAGAACATAATACGCTAAGACTTCGAGGAGCCGATTGGAATGATGCTCTTGATATGGCAAGTGAAAATGGTGAATCCGTAGCCTTTTCATATGCATATGCAGGTAATTTGAGAGAGCTTGCCAAAATGATAGAAGAGTATGCCAAAATATATGATGTTAAATCAATTACTTTATTTAAGGAATTAAAAAAATTACTGGATCATATATCTGTAGATACTTTAAATAAGCCCATAGGTGTTTCAACTAAAAAGAACATATTAAAAAAATACT
Source organism: Butyrivibrio sp. (assembly GCA_024688095.1). GTDB lineage: Bacteria > Bacillota > Clostridia > Lachnospirales > Lachnospiraceae > Butyrivibrio. Next base: position 12,565 of record JAILEJ010000251.1, on the reverse strand, counting down.
CGGAGATGGTAGAAGGAAATCTGTCAGGACATTTTTTTGATATAGAAGTTCATGAACTTGTTTCAAAACTAAGTATAATGGCAGAGCAGTTTACAAAGCTCCTAAGAGATCAGGAATGGATAACCGGAGATTCAGGTCAGGGATGGTTCAACAGCTATTATGATAACAGCAAAAACAGAGCTGAATATTATGATGAAGATGATACCAAAACCAGAATGATGCTTACCGGGCAGGTCTTTGCTATTATGGGAGGCGTTGCAACAGATGAACAGATAGGAAAGATAGTCAGTTCGGCAGACAGATATTTATACAAAGAGAAAATAGGCGGATACAGGTTAAACACTGATTTTAAAGAGATAAAGAATGATCTTGGAAGGATGTTTGGATTTGCCTATGGTGAAAAAGAAAATGGGGCAGTCTTTTCTCATATGTCAGTAATGTATGCCAAGGCGTTATATGAAAGGGGCTTTGCAAAAGAGGGATTTAAGTCTTTGAATTCTTTATATAATGCATCCATGGATTTTTCAACAAGTCATATTTATCCTGGGATACCGGAGTACTTTGATATTACAGGCAGAGGAAAGTATCCATATTTGACAGGAGCGGCTTCATGGTATCTTCTTACTATGATAACAGAAGTGTTTGGAATAAAAGGAGAAGCTGGAAATATGCTGATTTCTCCTGCACTTTTAAAAAAGCAGTTTGATAAAGAAGGAATTGCAAGAATAAGTTTAAACTTTGCCGGCAAACATTTTAATATAACTTATGAAAATAAAACATTTAAAGAAAGCGGTGAATATAAAATAATAGAAGCCCGTTTAAATGAAAACGAGCTTGCCATTAAAGATTCAAAACTTATAATTTATAGAAAAGTTATAGATGAACTTGATGCAGATAATAATATATTTGTGGCTTTAGGTTAATATATCACCATCTCTAAGCGGGGGATTATATTCTGATATGTCCCCCGTTGTTCCTTTCCAATTAGTACCGTAGTATTTTTCACGGTACTTTTTTGGTGTAAGGCCTGTTTCTTTCTGGAAGAGCTGGCTAAAGTGACTTTGTGATGTAAATGAAAAATAGTTGGCTATGTCTGCAAGGCTATAGTCACTGTAACGCAGCAGATTTTTAGATGCTTCAAGTTTGGCATTTCTAATGTAATCACTTGTAGATATACCGACTTCTTCTTTGAAAAGCCTTGATATATAGCTTGTAGAGTTGTTGGTATATTCAGCGAGATCTTTTATTGTTATTCGATCCTTTAAATGTGAATAAATATAATTCATACACTCTGTCATAGGCCTTGATAATCCCGATTTCTGACGGATTATTTTCATTTTGTAGGTGTAATCAGTGACCATCTTGTCATGGAGTTTTTCCATATCTTCAATTGAATCAATATAATCCAGCTTCTGGATGTAAAAATCGCTCAGTCTGTAGGATTTTTCCATTTCCATTCCATTATCAATACATAGCCTTGATATAAGAGCAACAGAAACAACGAAATGATATTTTAAATTCTGAATAGGTGAAATTGATAATTTTCCGACACCAGCCATATTTAAAAATTCGTGTTTAAGGCAATTCTCTCTTATTGCGTCAACATCACCTGTTGCTACCTGCTTATAGAATAATAGTTCAGCATTTTGATGTCTGTGTACGATAGCTTCTTCATCATCTGAAACAGTATATGATAAGAAATTTTGATTTTTCATAATAATCTCCGCAAAGAAAACAAAAATAATAAATAATTTGAAAAAGCATAGCATGATTTTTATATTTTATCAACGAATTTGATATAGTAAAAATCCCTTAAGAACTAATATGTATATACAGTTCACGGAATAACTAATGAACATATTAAATTAGAAATATCTTAAGGAGGTATTGTAATGAAAAGAAAAGTGGTAAGTCTTATTCTTGCATGTTCTATGGTGACAGGAATGACAGCTTGTGGGGGAAGTTCTACAGAAACTGCAGAAAAAGCAAGTACAACTGCAGAAGCTGAGCCTGCAGCTGAATCAGAGGATGCTGCCGGTGAAGAGAATGCAGAAGCTGAAACAGAGACAGCAGATGCAGAAAGTGCAGATGCAGCAGAGCTTGCACCAATTGAAAGTGATTATGTTGAGTCAGGCGAAGAAGGAAAAGTTATAAATATTTATTGCTGGAATGATGAATTCAGAACAAGAGTAGAAGCTGTTTATGACAAAGTTGATAGCACATCAGAAGATGGAACTATAACATATCTGACAGATGGAACAGAGATTCACTGGACAGTTAATCCAAACCAGGACGGTGTATATCAGAGTAAGCTTGATGAGGCACTTATGAATCAGGCAACTGCAGCAGCTGATGACAGGATAGATATGTTCCTTTCAGAGACAGACTATGTTGTAAAGTATACAGATGCTGAAGCAGATATAGCTATTCCTTTAACAGAACTTGGAATTGATCCTGATACAGTTCTTGCAGATCAGTATGATTTTACTAAAACTGTAGCAAGTGATGCAAATGGAGTTCAGAGAGGTTCTACATGGCAGGCATGTCCAGTATTATTCGTTTATAGAAGAGATATTGCAAAGGATACATTTGGAACAGATGATCCAGATGAGATTCATGCAAAAGTAGCTGACTGGGATACAATGAAAGCATCTGGTGAAGAGCTTAAGGCAAAGGGATATTATACTCTTTCATCTTATGCAGATACATTCAGAGCTTATGGAAACAGTATTGCAAATCCATGGGTAGAGCAGGGAAGCACTGAGATAAATGTTGATCCACAAATCATTAATTGGGTAAATGATTCCAAAGAATGGCTTGATGCAGGAATTATTGATGCAAATATAAAGGGTCAGTGGACAGATGACTGGAATAAGGCAATGGGTTCTGCTTCAAAGGTATTCGGATTTCTGCTTCCAGCATGGGGTATTGACTTCGTTTTAAATCCTAACTGGGATGGAGAAGAAGGAACATGGGCAGTAACAGATGGTCCTCAGGCATTTAACTGGGGTGGTTCATTTGTTCATGGTTGTGCAGGTACAGATGATCCTGAGCATGTAAGAGAGATAATGCTTGCAGTTACAGGAAATAAGGATAATCTTATCAAAATTACAAAGGATTATCTTGATTTCACAAATACTCAGTCAGGCATGAAGGAAATAGCAGAAGATGATAGTTTTTCAGCTGATTTCCTTGGTGGAGAAAATCCATTTAAGTACTTCCAGCCTGCTGCAGCTTCAATTGAGATGACAACACTTTCACCTTATGATCAGGGATGCGTTGAACTCATTCAGAATGCATTTGGTGATTATTTACAGGGACAGATCGATTTTGATACTGCAAAGGATAACTTTGAAAGAGCTATTAAGGAAAGATATCCTGAAATTACAGCAGTTAACTGGCCTGAATAAAATTTATTAAAGTATTTAAAGGTGACTTTCCCTGATTCAGGGAAAGTCACTGTAAACATTGTAACGTGAAAATAAGGAGATTTTTTTTATGAAAAAAGCAAAAAGTATAAGCCGCGCCAAATGGGGATATATATTTATACTGCCCTTCTTTGTGACTTATTTTATTTTTTCATTTATTCCGCTTTTGGACACAATAAGGTACAGTTTTTTTGAATATTATCGATCAGGTCTGCGTATTGTAGGACCATCATTTGTCGGATTTGATAATTATGCAAATGTTATGGGTAAGGATTTTTGGACTTATCTGTCAAATACATTCATTTTATGGATGCTTGGATTTGTGCCACAGATTGTAATAGCACTTCTTCTGGCATCTTGGTTTGTTGATGCAAGGTTAAAGATACGAGGAGAGCAATTCTTTAAGGTTGTTATATATTTACCAAATCTGATAATGGCGTCTGCTTTTGCTATGTTGTTTTTTACAATGTTTTCCAATTCAGGTCCTATTAATAATATTTTATTATCAGCTGGTATTATCAATAAGCCAGTGGATTTCATGGGAACACCAATGGGAACAAGACTACTTGTAGCTCTTATGAATTTCCTGATGTGGTTTGGAAATACTACAATTATGCTTATGGCTGCAATAATGGGAATCAGCCCTGATTTATTTGAGGCAGCAGCTATAGATGGAACTACACCAAGGCAGTCATTCTTTTATATTACATTGCCTCTTATCAGACCGATTCTTACATATACTCTGATAACATCACTGATTGGTGGACTTCAGATGTTTGATGTTCCTCAGATTCTTACAAATGGTCAGGGTAACCCTAATCGTTCAAGCTATACACTTATAATGTGGCTTAATAATCTGCTTCGTGCTCCAGACTATGGAAGAGCAGGTGCATTATCTGTATATCTGTTTATTGTAAGTGGTGTGCTTTGTATTATGGTATATCGAATGGTAAATGGTTCTGACGATAAAGATGAAAAGAAAAATCGTAAGAAAAGGTAAGGTGAAGTAGATGATTAAAAAAGATTATAAGGGCGTAACAAGAAGTTTTATCGCACATATGCTTCTTATTGTTCTCTCATTTATGTGTTTGTTTTTCTTCTATATATTGATCATAAATTCAACACATTCGCATGCAGAGCTTCAAAAAGGTTTTAGCGCTGTTCCGGGGACATATACAGGTGCAAACTTTAAAGCAGTAGCAAATGATGGAACATTTCCTATGTTAAGAGGCATAATGAACAGTGTAATAGTATCATCACTTTGCGCTTTGCTCTGTACATATTTTTCAGCACTTACTGCATATGGATTATATGTCTATGATTTTAAACTAAAAAAGGCTGCATTTACATTTATTATGGTAATACTTGTAATGCCTACACAGGTTACAGCTTTAGGTTTCCTGAGACTTATTACAAATATGGGATTGTATGACAGTCTTATACCGCTTATCCTGCCATCTATTGCAAGTCCGGCTGTATTTTACTTTATGTACAGTTATTTACAGTCAAATTTACAGCTTTCACTTGTAGAGGCTGCAAGAATAGACGGATGCAGCGAGTTCAAGACTTTTAATACAATTATTTTCCCGATTATGAAACCTGCTATAGCGGTTCAGGCTATATTTACATTTGTAGGTTCCTGGAATAATTATTTTGTTCCTGCTCTTATTATTCAGTCAAAGGATAAAGCAACAGTACCGATTTTGATCGCTACACTTCGTGGTGCTGATTACATGAACTTTGATATGGGAAAAGTATACATGATGATTACAGTTGCAATTGTTCCGATTATTGTTGCATATCTGTTTTTATCAAGATTTATTATTGCCGGTGTTGCTCTTGGAGGCGTAAAAGAATAAAATAAAGGTATAACAATATAAGCCCTGCCTAAATTAATAGGTGGGGCTTTAATTTCTAATGCGTCTAGTGACGCACGTTTCTTATGAGGGAATAATATGACGCAGATTCAGATGATGCATATAGCTTTTGAAGCGTGGGCTGCAATTTTCTGCAGTTTTGCAATAATTATTGTGTTTCTGACAAAAAGCCATGACAAAAGTAAGAAATTAACAATGGTTGAGATTATGGCTACAACCGTTGTGCTTAATATAAGTGAGTCACTGGCATATTTTTATAGAGGAAATGCTTCTTCAACCGGACATGTAATGGTCAGGGTTACAAATTTTGTTGTTTTTTTATGTGGCTATTTTCTTGTAATTGAGGCGGCAGTTTTTTTGAATAAAGTAATTACCCTTAATACGGGAAGATTTGATTATAAATTTGTCAGTATTGTAGGGGTTACTCAGCTTATAGGAATAATACTTCTTATATGTTCACGGATATGGAAATTCTATTATGCTTTTGATGAATCAAACAGATATTACAGACTGGGCAGCCATTGGATTATGATATTTATTGCACTCACCGGTATGTCTGTAATCTTTATAGAAACTATTATGAATTTCAAAAATCTTAGACCTATTCAAGGGATTGCTTTTATATGTTTTGAAATAATGCCTATATTTGCAATGATATTCCAAATAAATCATTATGGTATTTCAATTTATAATCTGGCGATAACAATTAGCGTAGTCTTTTTGTGTATTTCGTACTTTGTTGATAACTCAATAATTATGAATGATGAAGAGAGAAAACTTGATCAGGAAAAAATCAGATTATTGGAAAAGGAAGTCGAGCTTAACAGGGAAAAAGTTAAATTATATCATAGTCAGATTCATCCACATTTTATTTTCAATACATTAACAATGTTGAGGTCTTATCTCGACGAACCTGATAAGGCAGAAGAAATACTTAACAGCTTTACGGCTTTTCTGAGAAATTCAGTAGATCTTTTTTCAGAAAGTGAGAGTGTTCCATTATCCAGAGAAATGGGAATTGTAGAAAATTATCTCTATTTATGTAAAGAGAGATTTGGAAACAAAATCAGCATCAATATGGATATTCAGGATATGGATTTTAAGCTGCCGCCATTTACGGTTCAGACAGTTGTTGAAAATGCCATTGTCCATGGAATCAGAAAGAGAAAGGATGGCCAGGGGTCTCTTGCAATTAAAAGCTATAAAGATGAAGCTTATCATGTAATTGAAGTTGAAGATGATGGAATAGGCTTTGATGTAAATATTCTAAAAAATAAAGAATTACAGGAAAGCTTTGATGATATTCAGCATAAACATATAGGTCTTGATAATGTAGAGAAAAGGCTTGAGCTTATGAGTAGTGGAAAGATGGAAATTACAAGCATCATAGATAAAGGGACAAAGGTTACGATAAGGATTCCTGTTTAATTGTTTTTCATATGGATTATAGGCAAGAATCCCCATTCTGGCGAAGCCCTTTGGGGAGGTTTATAGTATAATAAAAACATTAATATAAGAAGTAATTAAAAATTACCTATGAAGGTGATCTGTATGAATATTTTAGTTGTAGATGACGAGCGTTCTGCTATAAAAGACCTCGTAAGGATAATAAAAAGAGTTGAGCCAAATGCCAATATACAGACTTCAGAGACTTCAGATGAGGCAGTGGATTTATGTGGCCAGATTGCTTTTGATGTCGCCTTTCTTGATATAAATATGCCTGACAGAAATGGTCTGTCTCTGGCAAAAGAACTTAAAGAGATACGGCCAATGATAAATATAATAATTGTTACTGCATATCCCAAGTACGCAGTTGATGCTTTTAAACTCTGGGCAAGTGGCTATCTTCTAAAGCCTGCAATGGATGACGATGTAAGAGATGCTCTTAATAATTTGAGAAATCCTGTTGGTGATAGCGTGGATGGGGTGCATGTTCAGTGCTTTGGTAATTTCGAGATTTTTTGTAACGGAGAGGCAGTTAAGTTTGGAAGAAGCAAATCCAAAGAAATGCTTGCTTATCTTGTAGACAGAAGAGGATCATCTGCAAGTAATGCGGAGATTAGAGCTGTATTATGGGAAGATGATGCAGTGGATGAAGATAAGCAGAGAAAATATTTTGCACAGATAGTACACGATTTGAAAAATTCGCTGGAAAAAGCCTGTTGCGAATATATATTTGTTCAAAGCAGAGACAGCTACGCGGTTGATACAACAAAGTTTTCCTGTGATTACTATATGGCAATAAATAAAGACCCCAAGGCTATGGCAGAGTTTACCGGTGAGTACATGAGCCAGTATAACTGGTCATATAAGAGAGTTGGATATATCAGTAAAGAGATAGAGAAATAAGAATTAAACTTATATAAAATGATCGCTTACCCGTTTTTTTGTAATAGTGTTGTAATAATCATAATGATAAAAAGATTATAGAAAAGTCTTGCAAAATATGAGAATTTTTTATAATCTTTTTTTTGTTGTTTTTTACAAAGGAATGTAAGAGGAAAAAATGAGGAAGAGTTCAGATAGATTTATATTTAAGTTAGGGAAAATACAAACGCGAGTAATGTCATCAATACTGGCGTTTGTTGTTATGTTTACAAGTACAGGATTTACCGGAATTGCCGGAGAAGAAAATACAGTTGCAATAGATGCTTCTACATTGGAATCGTCAATTGAGGATACTTCAGGAGACGGTGAAATTGAAAGCGAGGCAGGAACTGAGTCTGCAACTGATGAGAGCGGCTCTGGCTCCGGAAGTGATGAAAATTTGCAGAGTAGCACCGGGGAAGAAATAATAGAGGAAGCTACAGGAGATAATTCTGAAAATTCAGGGACAGAAGCTCCAGGCAACGAAGATGGTAATACAGCTGGGGATGCAGAGGAAACTATTGATAATATAGCAGATGCAAATGATACTGCTGATGGTACAGAAGAACCTGTGGCAGATGAGCAGTCAGTAAGTGGTACTACAGAATCAGAACAGTCACAGAGTGATAATTCAGAAGCTCAGGAAGAAAATGTTACAGAAAAAGTAACAGAAGAATCAACAGGCTCAGAGGAAACACAGGCACAAGATGCATCACAGGATGAGACATCCGAAAACAGTACTGCCGAAGAGACAGTAGTTCTTGTTTATGATGCAAATGGTGGCTCTGGAAGTATGGATAATGTATCTGCAGCTGTTGGGGCAACTATAACTGTTAGCAGCTGCAAACTTACATATGATGGATACAGTTTTATTTCATGGAATACAGAATCTGATGGAACAGGAACAGAATATACTGAAGGTTCACAGATAACAATGCCTGAAGGCGGAATCACTTTGTATGCACAGTGGGAAGAAGAGGAAGAAGAGCTTGGCCTTGTTGGACTTTTTGGCTCAACATCTTCTGACTATCCTCAGTATGTTTTGTATGTAAATGGGGATGAACTGCCAAAAGGAGATTCAGATGGCTGGTATGAGGTATCTTATGATGCATCTGTAGCTTTTTCTGCTAAGGTTATTACCTCTGAGACAGAATCAGCAGATTATGATTCTGACGTAGAAGTTATATATGCTTCGTCTGTTTCAGAACTATCCGGATCGGGTATTTCATGGGAGGGAATGCCTGATGTTGGTGAATATTATTTATATTTTAATGTACCAGGTGAAGATGTCATATTAACACCTGATGAAATTAATTCTTATAATTTTAAGCTCAAAATTACAGACAGCATCGCACCTGTTATTACTGGCTATGATATTTCCGGTGATAATCTGTCTATAAAGGCTAATGACGGCAGTGGCTCAGGAATATCATCTTATGCATTGTCAACAAGTGATAGCGCATCAGGTGTATCGGCTTCAGAATGGACAACTGTTCCTTCTGCACCTGTAAAAGGAGATGCAGGAATATCTCTTTCAAAAGATTATAGTGAACTCGATGCAGGTATTTATTATCTTTACGTAAAAGATGCATCAGGTAATACCGCACGTTCTGATGCATCCATTTCCGTAACAAAGGTAGTCTTAAATAAATACTATGAAAATGAGACTCTGACAGAATATGTAAAATATATTGCTAGATCAGGCTCAGATACTCCGAATGTTAAACTTCCATCTACAAGCAGATCGAAGTTTACTTTTGGTGGTTATTATGATAATGAGAACTATTCCGGAGAAGCTGTGAATGCAGATACATCTGTAGATCTTCAGGCTGGAGCAGATAATAATTATTACGCAAAATGGACACTTACAGGTGTTTCATTTACAACTGATTTAAGTGCAGAATATACAAAAACATATGATGGTACGTCTATTGATCTTTCAGTTGAGCTTGCTGACAGTGACAGCTATTCATCTGTTAACTGGACATGGTATAGATCAGAGACTGAGACAGGTACATATTCAGCAGTTGAAGGCGGAGCAAATGGAACACTTTCAGTAAAAAATGTATCTGATAGCGGATATTATAAGGCAGTTGCAAGTATAACTGAAGGAAATGATACTTATGAAACAGAATCTTCAGTTGCACATGTTGTTATAGATAAGAGACCATTGTCATTAACTATAGACAATCAGACTATTGTCTATAGAAGTGCTGCTCCTTCATATACAATTAGTGCACAGACACCAGACAGTACAACAGGGCTTACAGGTGGAGACACTTTAGAATCTGTACTTGGTGCAGAATATTCAAATAAATTATCATGTGCATATTCTAATGATGGAGGCACAAACAGTAATGTAGGAGAATACCCTATTACTGCAGAGGGACTTAGCGTTGATAATTATGAGCTTACTGTTACATCTGGAACTCTTACAGTTACTGCTCTTACAGTAGATGAAAATGTTAGAGTAAATGTAACTCTTACTCCTGATGAAACATCAGAAACAGAGTCATATACATATACTGGAAGTGCTATAGAACCTCAGGTATCAGCTGTTACGCTTACAGCAAATGATAGCACTATTGAGCTTACATCAGATGATTATGAAGTAAGCTATGAGAACAATGTAAATGTTGGATCTTCAGCTAAAGTAATAATTACCTTTAAAGGAAACTTTTCAGGTACATTTAGTGGAAAGACATTTGCGATAACTACAGCTTCTTATAGCTCCCAGACAACTATTTCATCAACTTCATGGAAATACGGTGAGACCCCTGATAATTTATCAGTTGGAGTTTCTGATATAAGAGAAAATGCTTCAGTTACATATTATTATCTTGCAAAAGGATCAGAAGAGAATTTTGATGCTGCAGATAAATCCGGAGCAACTCAGGTAATGCCTACAAATGCCGGAACCTATTATGTATGGGGCGTTATTTCTGCAACGACAAATTATACTGAAATGATAGCTGAGCCTGTAGTTTTTGAGATAAGCAAAAGACAGATCACACTTACATCAGATACAGCAAGTTGGCCATATGATGGTAATACTCATACATCGGGAAATTATACAGAAGATGGTGATGGCTTTGCAGAAGGACAGGGATTTCATTCAGTAACAGTTTCAGGATCAGTTACAACTGTAGCAGAAGGAAGTGTTACTAATGATATTCAGTATGTTCTTACTTCTGCAACTGATGCTTCAAACTATGACATCATTGTAAATAAAGGAACACTTAGTATAACGAAGGCACCACTTCCACAGATTACATCTCTTAAGTGGAGCAGTAGTACTGTAGGAAGACTTGAGTGGGTTGCAATTACAAGAGACGGACTTAATATTGAGTACAAGGTACAGCTCTATAGAGATGGAGCTACTCTTGGTGACCCTATTACAACAAGTGATACATACTATGATGTAAAAGATATTATTCTTGCTGATACAGTTTCAAATAAGTCAGCAGCGGCTTATAGTGCAACAATCACTGCAGTAATAATAGAAGATGCAGCCGGAATGTATAACAATTATGCAGAAGGTACTGCATCAGAAATGATTTCTGAAAAGTACACAGCTAAGCTTACACTTACAAAAGCAGGCGGAGATGAAGGAATAGCAAGCATCCTGTTTACAACAAATGTTCTAAATGGAGAAGATGAAGATGATACTGTAACCTATCTTCTTCAGGGACAATCAGTAAGAGCTGATGTTTCTTTTAATACAGGATATGAAAATGATGATGACGGCTCTGTATTTAATTACACCACTGGTTCTGCAGGGCTTTCTAAAGGTGCTTACTCTTCAAACGGTTATTATACGGTTTATTTTTCAAACAGCCAGCTGACAAGCAAAGTAGACGCTTCTCTTGTTGTTAAGTCTGCAGATTCAGCACCTGTATGCGAAAGCTATAGTGGCAGCCAGGCAAGTGACTATTCATATGTTCAGGCAGATATTTCAATAAGTGATGCTCTTGGTCTTGCAGGATATAAGCTTGTTAAAGTTGATGCAGGAACAAGTATCACAGATGAAAACTGGTCAACATATATCACAGATGATAATTGGACAGAGATTCCATATATAAGTGGTCGTCCTGCTACAAGCTGCACTACAAGTATGCAGCTTACAGAAAAAGGCAATTATTATCTTGCTTTCAAAGATATTGGTGGAAATATCAGATATAGTGGAACCCCTATTACAGTATATGAGATTTCTTTTGACAAAAATGATGATGCAGCAACAGGCGAAATGAGTACAATCTTTAAATTAAAAGATAGTACAGTGGTCATTCCAGCAAATACATTTAAGAAAGCCGGTTATGCATTTACTAACTGGACTGCCGGAAGTTCAATTCTTCCTGATGGAGCATCATATGTAAAAAATGAATCTGTCACATTAAAGGCAGGCTGGACCAATAAGAAATATAACTATAAAGTTAACTACTATTATCAGAAATTCAGTCTGAATGAAGATGGAACAGTAGTTACAGATGATGATGGAAATGTTGTACTAAGTTATGAACTTGATTCAGATAGTACAGCAACATTTTCATGCTCTTATAATACGACTGTAAGTTATGATGCTGCAGCTATACAGCTTGAAAAAGCCGGATATGAACTTACACAGACACCGGCACTTGGTGATGGCATATCATATGAGTCAAGTATAACCGTATCCGAAGATGATATGGAGCTTAATGTATACTATAACCTTCTTAGCTATACTATGACTTACACATACACTGATTATGATAAATCTACGCAAAGCCATGTGGATACATTCTATTATGGTCAGCCATTTACTGAATATGCTAAGCCTACACATACAGGTTATAGTTTCATTGGATGGAATTATGGTGATGCTGGTTCAGCGCCTTCTACCATGCCTGCAAGCAA
>JAILEJ010000236.1 GCA_024688095.1 Butyrivibrio sp. | reverse complement strand
CAGAGGACGTGAAATGTATCTTCTGATGAATCCATATAAAAATGGGGCAAAACCATTGATTGATGTCTATGAGGGACGACTTTCAATAGATGATTTTATAGAGCAGCTGTCAGATGATGATATGATTGATCTTCTTGGAGGACAGCCAAATACAGGTGTGGCAAATACATGGGGAATTGGAAATAAACCAGAATATGGTATTCCTAATGTTATGACATCGGATGGACCTGCCGGAGTGCGAATTAATCCTGAATGTGAGTGCCCTACAACAGCATTTCCATGTGCAACCCTTCTTGCAGCAACCTGGAACAGAGATATTGTTAACCTGGTAGGTGTTGCAGGTGGAGAGGAACTTAAAGAAAATAATCTTCAAATCTGGCTTACACCAGCTGTTAATATTCATAGAAATCCGTTGTGTGGAAGAAACTTTGAATACTATTCAGAAGATCCATATCTTGCGGGTAAACTTGCTGCTGAAATGGTAAAAGGAATTCAGTCTAATAATGTTGCCTCTAGTGTAAAACATTTTGCGGTAAATAATAAGGAGACTAACAGAAAACATAGTGATTCAAGAGTTTCAGAACGAGCACTCAGGGAAATATATCTTAAAGTGTTTGAAATCATTGTAAAAGAAGCTGATCCATGGACAATAATGTCTTCCTATAATGTTGTCAATGGATATAGAGCCTCTGAATCCAAAGATTTGTTAACAAATATCCTTCGTAAAGAATGGGGATTTAAAGGTATGGTTACAAGTGATTGGTGGAACAGGGCTGAGCAGTACAAAGAAATCCTTGCTGGAAACGATGTAAAGATGGCAAATGGCTATCCCGACAGAGTCAGGAAAGCCATGGAAATGGGAGCTCTTAGGCGCGAAGATCTTAAGATTTGCGTTAAGAGAGTCCTTGAAATGATTTTGAAATTAGATTAATACATATAAGAATGGATTATTTATAATCGCTGTTTTTGGTTTCTGAACTCCTGCGGAAGCATACCTTCTTTTGCATTAAATTCTGAGGAAAAGTAGCTTGAAGAACAGAAATGTAGCATATCAGCAATTTTGGAAATTGAATAATCTGATGAAAGTAATAAAGTCTTCGCCTTTTCAAGGCGAAGATTTTTTATGTAGTTTTTCATAGTACTGCCAGTTTCCTTTTTGAATTTATGAGAAAGGTAGTAAGTAGTATAACCGAGTCTTTTTGATAATTTTTCCAAGGTAATATCATCTTCTAAGTGTAGTTCTATATATTCTACGCAGCTTTGTATGGGAGCAGAATATTTTTTGCTGTGTTTATGATTGTGGACACGATGTATAAAATCATCATACATTGCGTGATTTACACTTCTTACATCCGTTATGCTTTTACAGTCGACAATGCTTTGTATGTAGCTGTCGCCTACGCTATATGCAGTTTCAGGAGACAAGCCTCCTTCAATCGCAGCCCTTACACATAGGGAAGTAAAACTTGTTGTACTAATGATAGCCTGCTGCAAAGGACTTGATGCAAAAACTCTTATACCATTTGATATCTGGTGGGCACGTTCAAGTGAAGATGCATAGTTAAGGTTTCCTGTACGAACATTATTTAATATTTCCTGTTCATTTCTATACGTTGCAGTACGGTCAGAGTCCGTATTTGAAGCTGTGCTTCTTTTTTTATACTGCTCTTTTATTTCATTGTTTTCCTGAAATGAAATCTCGGTTTTTCCGAGTTTTTCTCCGGTCGCACAAAAATGCAGCATTAATGAATATTGAAAAAAGGTTTGTGAAGACACAATTGGAATATTTTGCATCATCTCTATAAATCCCTTTCTCCAGCTTAGAACTATTCCGAAATCATTTACTGCTTTTTGCAGCGTTTCCATTGGAAGGTTTGCACTAAGAACAGGCCCAATAACTATGTAGTTAATAGTGTTTTCACTTTCTCCAAGATTTTCAATCTTAGCAGCTGCCCACATGAGACCAAAGCTGCTGCTTAAAATTATTGGCGATTTCTCGGATTTAAAATGCTTTCCCATATATGCAAGACAGCCACTGTGCTCAAATATTGTATTTTGTACCAAAAAAGCGGAATTGGTACTTATAAGTCTAAGGTTTTGGGAATATATCCAAAAGCTGATTTTGTCACCACAGCTTAAAAGATCAGTAAGCAGATCAAGCCTTTCAGATGGAATTGTATTGTGATAATTGCTAAAAAAATCATTCATATAAAGCACCTCTTAGTGTAAATATACCACAAAAATACAAAAAAATAACTATAAATACAAAAAAATGTGAATACTAGCCATAAATAATTAAAAAATGATATTAAACATTAAAAACTTTCTTATTAAATAGTATTGTTTATAATACACTAAATATAGAAAACAACTGTTTTTTTGGATGGAGGTATATAATATGGCGGATGTAAAAGCTAAGAACGTGAATAACGCAGATAAAATGCCTTGGGGAAGGTTCTTTGCGTGGAAGACAAGAGATGTGGCTCTTGCGGGTGTAACTGTAATTCTGAGTGGTTATTTACTGCTCTATAGTTCAAATACTTTAGGACTTGATCCTAAGATTGTAGGTCTGTTGCTGCTTGCAGCAAGACTTGTTGATGCAGTAACTGATCTTCTTGCGGGTTACATAGTTGATAACACAAATACAAAGCTTGGAAAAGGAAGACCATATGAAATATGTATTGTATTTCAATGGATATGTGTGATTCTTTTATTCTGTTGTGGACCTGAGTGGAGCATGGCGATTAAATATGTCTGGGTTTTTTTGATGTACATTCTTGTATATTCAGTTTTTGGAACAATGCTCGCAGCATCCCAGACACCATATCTTATCCGTGCTTTTCACGGTAACAGCAGACTTGTTACTAAAGTAGCATCCTTTGGTGGAATAGTATCAATGGCCGGATCAATTCTCATTTCAATGACATTTCCAAGATTATACAATTCATGGATTGTAATGGGCAATGGCGGTGCAGCAGCATGGAGAAAACTTATTGTTATCTATGCTATTCCTCTTGCAATATTTGGATTGATAAGATTTTTCCTGGTTAAAGAGGATCCAAATGTTGATGCGGGACAGAGTACACAGAAACTTAATTTAAAAGAAGCTATAACGATGCTTAAAACAAATCCATATGCATGGAGTTGGGGAGGAATGATTGGTCTTTACAACATGATAGTAGGATTTGGAGCAGGTAGTTATTATTTCCAGTATATCGTAGGTGATGCGGGCGCATTTGGTATTGTTAGTGCTTTTGCAATTGTACTTTTACCTGTAATGATTGTATTTCCAGCACTTATTAAAAAGCTTGGCATGAGTAAGCTTTTTATTCTTGCATCAGTTTTATCAATTTTAGGATATGTTACTGTATTTTTCTCACATGGAAACCTTTCTATGGTTTATACAGGAATTGTTGTTACTAATCTCATTTCTCTTCCATGTTCATATCTTCAGGCACCTGGAATTATGCAGATTGCCAATTACAATGAATATAAGGGAATGCACAGAATGGATGGAACATCTGCGGTTGTAATGAATTTCCTTATGAAGGCTTTAAATGGAATTGGGACAGGGCTTACAGGAATACTTCTTGGAGCAGCTGGTTATGTAACTACAACAAGTAATGAAGTTGTAACACAGCCTGACAGCGCACTTAATATGATCACCTGGTTATACAGTCTTATTCCTGCATTATGTCTTGTTGGAATTATACTTTGTGCGGTTCATTTTAATAAACTTGAGGCAAAGATGCCTGAAATAGAAGCAGAAATTGCCAGAAGAAAGGAAAATGTATGAGAAAAGTTGTAGCTTTTAATGATAATTGGAATTTTAGTAAAAATGGAGTAGACACAGTTTCTGTGTCTATTCCACATACATGGAATAATATAGATGGTCAGGATGGCGGAAATGATTATTATCGCGGAACATGTACTTATACCAAGAACTTTTCAAAACCTGAAATTAATGACGGAGAAAGAGTGTTTATTGAGTTTAGGGGTGCTGCAATGTCTGCTAAAGCATCTTTGAATGGAAAAGAACTGGTAAGTCATAGAGGCGGATATTCAACTTTCAGAGCTGACATGACAGATATTCTTGAAGCAGAAAATGTGCTTATTGTTGAAGTTGATAATAGTGCCAATAATGCTGTTTATCCGCAGATGGCAGATTTTACTTTTTATGGAGGAATATACAGAGATGTGAATCTTATTATAGTTCCTGAAGAACATTTCGAACTTCTTAAAGACGGAACGCCTGGAATAAAGGTTACTTCCAAAGTTGATCTCAAGAATAAAAAGGCTGTAGTTACAGTAGAAACATGGCATAACGGAAAAGAAGTATTAATTACAGTAAATGATGAGACAAAGAAGGTTCCTGATAAAGCTGAATTTGAGATTGAAAATGTTCATCTTTGGGATGGTTTAGATGATCCATATTTATATACTGCTAAGGCATGCCTTTCAGGAGGAGACTGCGTAAGTACAAAATTTGGTGTAAGAGATTTTGAAATCGATTCTGAAAAAGGATTTTTCTTAAATGGAAGAAGCTATCCACTTAGAGGCGTATCAAGGCATCAAGATAGAATAGGATTAGGAAATGCCCTTACAAAAAAGGAGCATGAGGAAGATATGGATGTGGTTCTTGAGCTGGGAGCTAATACATTAAGGCTTGCGCATTATCAGCATGCCCAGGAATTTTATGATCTTTGTGATGAAAAGGGATTAATAGTATGGGCAGAGATTCCTTATATCACAAAGCATATGAGTGAAGGAAAAGAGAATGCAAAAAGTCAGATGAAAGAGCTTATTACTCAGTGTTACAATCATCCTTCCATTGTCTGCTGGGGACTTTCAAATGAAATTACAGCCAGCAGTCCTGTAACAGATGAGCTGCTTTCTGATCACAAAGAACTTAATGATATGTGCCATAAAATGGATTCAACTCGTCCTACAGTAATGGCTCATGCATTTATGCTTGAAAAGGACTCACCACTTATTCCAATAGCTGATATTGCTAGTTATAACCTTTATTTTGGCTGGTATCTTGGAGAACTTGAGCAAAATGAAGAATTCTTTGATGAATATCATAAGATGTTCCCTGACAGAGTAATAGGTTTTTCAGAATATGGTGCAGATGCAAATTCCAGATTCCACTCTTCAAAGCCGGAACAGGGAGATTATACAGAAGAATATCAGTGTCTGTATCATGAACATATTTTAAAATGTATTGAAGAAAGACCTTATTTGTGGGCAACTCATGTATGGAATCTCTTCGATTTTGCCGCTGATGGAAGAGACGAAGGTGGTAAAAAAGGAGAAAATCAAAAGGGACTTGTGGAATTTGATCATAAGACCAAAAAGGATGCATTTTATCTTTATAAGGCAGCTTGGAGTAAGAATCCTTTTGTTCATGTATGCGGTAAAAAATATGTTGACCGTGCAGAAGATAAGACAAAAGTAAAGGTTTATTCAAATTGTGAAAGTGTTTCTCTTATGGTTGATGGCAAACTTGTTGATACAAAGTCAGGAAAAACTGTATTTGAATTTGAAATAGATATTACAGGTGAGCATAGAATTGAAGCATTAAGTGGTGACTGCAGAGATGAGATGACCATAAAGCACGTAAACGAATCCAATTCTGAATATATTTTTGGTGGTTCAGGAAATGTAGTTAACTGGTTTGATAAAGAAGATATTAAGGCTGGATTTTTCTCAATAAAGGATACTTTCGGTGATCTTATGAAGAATCCTGGAACTGCTGCTATTGTAGGCAAGATTATGGCTAAAGCATCTGCCAGTAGGGGGGAAGTTGCAGAAGGAACTAAAGATAACAAAGCACTTATGCAGATGATGGCGGGACTATCTTTTGAAAGCCTTCTTAAAAAAGCTGGTGCAAATGTAATTTCGCCAGATCAGGTAAAATCAATTAATGATGCACTTCAGAATATTCCTAAGGAGGGATAATAATGATTTTTAATATCAATATGAAGATTGCTGATCTGCTTGAAAATGATCAGGCTCTTTCAGTATTTGATAAGTTCCTTCCCGGAATGAAGGATAGAGCATTGCAGAATCCTCAGGCAATGCAGCTTTCTATAGATCAGCTTATAAAATATTCCAGAATACCTGAAGCAGATAATCTTTTAAAGATGTTGAATGCAGAACTGGATAAGCTTAATACACCTGAGAACATGATCAGTCCTTCAGAGGCAAAGGCTATAGAATTCTTTAAAAAGGTAATGGAAGAAGAGAAAAACAGAACACAAGGTGATTCTAAAGATGCTCACATTCAAAATTCCATTTATCCAGGAAAAGTATGGCTTGATACCGATGGTAAAAGAATTCAGGCTCATGGCGGTGCAGTAATATATGAAGATGGAATATATTACTGGTATGGCGAAAATAAAGAATATACAGATGGAAAAAATGGTATATGGACATGGGGGTTAAAGGTTTATTCTTCTAAAGATCTGATGAACTGGAAGGATTTAGGATATCTTATTCCTCCAGTTATAGATAATCCTAATTCAGCTCTTTTTCCTGCTAAAAGAGTAGACAGACCACATATACTTAAATGTCCGAAGACGGGAAAATATGTATGCTGGATAAAGCTTTCGGGAGCGGAGGCAGCATTTACCATATGGGAAGCCGATTCTCTTCTTGGAAAATACGAAATGAGAGCAAATTTATATAATCCTGGTGAATATAAAGCTGGAGACTTTGATCTGGTATCTGATCCAGAGACTGGAAAAGGATATATATTCTTTGATGCTGACCACGAATCAATGATGTGTATGGAACTTTCAGAAGACTATCTTAAAGCTGAAAGAGAAGTATGCAATAATTATTCTGGACTTAAGCCTCCTTTTACAAGAGAGGCTCCGGCTCTTTTTGAAAAAAACGGAAGAAAATATATGCTTACAAGCGGCATGACGGGATATGTTCCAAACAAAAGTGACAGCGCAGTTTCTGACAGTTATGATACAATCTTTGAATCAATTGGGAATCCTCATGTTGATGATGAAACAGATGCATCTTTTAATAGCCAGATATCAAAAATCTTCAGAGTTGAAGGCACTGATATGTTTATAGCGATGGCTGACAGATGGTTGCCTGATACTAAAGTTGACAAAAGGCTTGCAGATATTTTTGTACGAGTTATCGGCTCAAATTATGAACCGGATAAATATACGGCAACAGAAGATGAGAAAAAGGAAATGTATATAACTAATAAGCTTGATAAGGCTGATACTTCTATAGCTGATTATGTCTGGCTGCCCATAGAGTGGGAAGATGAAAAACCGGTTATAAGATGGAAAGATGAGTGGAA
>JAILEJ010000185.1 GCA_024688095.1 Butyrivibrio sp. | reverse complement strand
AAGATGGGATCTTCTTATTGATCAGATAACACTTTCAGAAGCAATGATCAGAACTGGTTTTGGTGGAACAAGTACAAAGACAATCGATTCTATTTCATCACCTGAAGTAATCCAGAATGATGGAGCAAACGGAATTTATTCTTATCCTCTTTCACAGTATGCTAATACAGATACTTCATCATCAGATCCATGTGCTATTGAAGCTGATGATAAGAATGCTGGATACAAAGCAGGTGTTATGGCAAATGCAACAGTTGTAGCACAGACATTTAATAAAGATATTGCCAATGAATATGGTGAAGTAATGGGTAATTACTCATTATGGTCAAACCTTACAATCTGGTGGGGAGTTTCAAACAACATTCACAGACTTCCTTACAATGCACGTAACCACGAGTATTATTCAGAAGACCCTGTACTTTCATCCTTCACAGGCCTTGCAGAGGCTACAGGAGCTCAGAAGTATGGCGTAATCGTTGCAACAAAGCACCTTGCATTTAATGATACAGAAGTAAACAGAACCGGTGTATCAGTATTTATGACAGAGCAGAAAGCTCGTGAACAGGAACTTAGAGCTACACAGGCTCCTATCGAAACGGGAAAGGTTCTTGGTGTAATGACAGCATTTAACCGTGTTGGTATAACACCTGCAAATGCTCACTCAGGTCTTTTACAGAACATTCTTCATAACGAATGGGGATTCTACGGACTTATGTCTGAAGACTTCATCATGGATGCAACTTATGTAGTATTAAAAGAAGCAGTACTTAATGGTGTAACAATGTCATGTAATACAGGTGACAATACAATGGATGCAGTAACAGCAGTATATTCATACTGGACAGAAGATGCTGTATCACAGGATGCAACACTTATGCAGGCACTTAAAGATTGTATGAAGATGCAGAACTATGCTATTGCAAATTCAAATGCAATGGACGGACTTGTATCAAATTCTCGTCTTGAAAGTGTAAGAACATGGTATGACAATCTTCTAACTGTTCTTTCAGTATTATTTGGACTTGTAACTCTTTGTGGAATTTGTATGTATATCGTTACAGCACGCAAAAAAGAAAATTGATCATAAAGGAGGCATAAGATGAACAAAAAGATAACAGCAGGTATGATAACAAGCTGCATAGCACTGATCTTAAGCATTGTAGGTTTTGTTGCATATATTATAAATAGTAATACAGCATATTTTTCAAACCTTGGAAAAAATCCAACAGTAATATTAGCACTTTTAATTGCGATAGTTGCTCTGGCAGCATGGGTATTTATTGGAAAAGAGTCTCCAGCATGGACAGACATTCTTCCAGTAATTGCTCCAGCTTGTCTCTTCGTTGCAGGGATAACACTTCTAAATACAAGAATAAATGGAATGGCAGCTATTATGACATTTACAAATAATGCTCAGAATATGTCAGATATGTCCAGTGCAATAGTAGCAATAGTAGCAATAGTAATTGCAGCTATCATTGGAATAGTAAGTGCTTTCTTTGATGTAAAAAAAGCTGATTAAATAATACATGGTATGAAAGAATGATTCTGATATGAATAAAAGAATCATTCTTCATCCGGATAGATTCGATCTGAGTACAAAGAAAATCTATAATCGGTTTTATATAAAGATAAAGCCTCTTGTGGAACATAAATATTGGCATTAGTGCCATCTAATAAATGCTGTCCTATCTGAATTGAAGATGGGACAGTATTTTTTATGTGTATTTCCTTAAGGGAAGTACAACCATCAAATGCATAGTCTTCTATGTAATTTATGTCCTCATTTATTGTAATAGTGCTTATTTCTGTATTCCCTGAATATTTGCCGGCAGATATAGTATTTGCCAATGTATCTTTTTTACCATTAAGGGCAGGCTTCTGAGGAATGCTGATATCAGTTAAGGAACTGTCTGAAATATATGCTTTAAGATCTCGTATAAGTTGCCTTGTATAAACAATTTTCCCGGAAGAATTAAGATGATAGTTGGTATCATAAAACCATTCCACATCCATAACACTGTTATTTGGATTTCCAATAACAGGAAATTTAAGATTATCAAGAAGGAATGAATGATAAGCATAAAGAACATCCTCTAAAGAACCGGCTTCATCCGCATTAATCGCAGCTCTATTTGCTGGACAGTATGTAAACAGGAGAGTTGCACCTTTATTATTTATCTTTTTATAATAGTCGTTTAAATAAGAAATAAATTCAGTATGGATGACAGAAATGTCATATGAAACTATGGTACTTTCATCATAGCCATTATTCATAATATTAGCAGGAAGATTATCGCTGATATCACCATATTCATTAAATGCGGACCTTCTGTAGACAGAATCAGGGTCAGGAGCGGAGCCTGTAATCCACATTTTAGATTTTTCTGCCGCAAATCGAGGATAAGCTGCAAGCAAAAAAGGAATGTTTGTGGATAAAGAGAAAAAATATGGAAGAAGAAAAGCTGCTCCGTCAGCAGCCTGCCATGCGTAGTCTGCGCCTATATAATCAGATAGAGTCTGAGTATTCTGTTCGGGAACAAAGATTATAATATCTCCTTCATGGATTTCGGAAAGGCAAAGCTCTAAAATGGCACTGCTTCCAAGAGCTGCATACATTCCCATATTAACGACGTCGTAATCGGGGAAGTTTTCTTCTATAAGACTACTGTCTATATCAAAGGCAGCACCGCTTCCTCCTGCAATTATTATTCTTTTGCCGGAAACAGAGTTTAAACGGTTATATTTGTATTTCAGTTCTCCCATGTAGCTTTTGTCATATTGCACAGGTAGAGCAAAAACTGAAACAGATAACATAACGGGCAGTATTAAAATGATAATCAGATAGTAAAGTTTACTTTTCATAGTTTCCTTTAATCCACATCAAAAGCGGAAATATATAAATGAATTTTCTATGCCGGATTCTATTTGGTACATTTTAGAAAAAAGTGTAATAAGTATCATCAAAAATATACAGGCAAAAATATTCCTTTCAGGTATCTTTTTCTTAAGATACTGAGGAAGAAGATAAAGAGATGCAGCTCCCAAAGCTATAAATATAAGCCCTTTTGAAGTACTTATACTGAGGCTGGTAAAAACGTCTGCTAATGAAGACGGAGCATTTTGCCATCCTGAAAACAGCTTACAGATATATACCTTTGCATCACCTAAATTTCTGGCTCTGAAAAAGATCCACAGGAAATTGACTATTAAAAAATTTATGATGATATTTGCATAGGAAGGAAGTTTGCTTCTTAACTTTTTTATGACATTTATGTCTTCTAATAAAACGACTATACCGTGTCCAAGTCCCCATAATATAAAAGTGAGACCATAACCGTGCCAGATGCCACTTACAAGAAAGACAATCAGGGTATTTAAAATAGCGCGCTTTTTACCTTTTCTGCTTCCGCCAAGAGGGATATAAATATAATCTGTAAACCAGCGTGTAAGGGTTATATGCCACCTTCTCCAGAATTCACGAAGGTTCTTTGACAAATAGGGATGATCAAAGTTCATACTTAAATCAATGCCAAAGAGTTTTGCACAGCCTCTTGCTATATCGCTGTAGCCTGAAAAGTCGGCATAAATCTGAACTGAAAACATAACAGATCCAAATAGTAATGCAGCTCCTTCAAAGGAGGAAGGTGATTCAAAGATATGATTTACAAAGGGTGCGACAAAGTCTGCCACAACAATTTTTTTGTAATAGCCGGTAGAAAGCAGGATAACAGCTTCTTTTAAATTTGAAGAGCTGGGATTTTTGCAGGATTTTAGCTGAGGAATCAGTTTGCCTGGTCTTTCAATAGGTCCTGCAACCAATTGCGGAAAAAATGATACAAAAAGCGAGTAATCGAAAAAATTTCGTTCTGCCTTATAAGTTCCCTTATAAACATCTATCAGATAAGAGAGTGTCTGGAAGGTGTAGAAGGAAATACCGATTGGAAGAATAAAATTAAGTCCTGAATATTTAAAAATAAGCAAAAAGCTTAGTATTGCAAGTATTCCTGTTATTAATACAGGAAGAGATTTTTTGCTATCTACTATTAACCCAAATAAATAGGAAATAACAGTTATTAGTATGAGTATCCAGAAGGACTCTGGATTTCCGTAAAGATAAAAGCCCCAGCTTGATAAGAGAAGGAGCGGCATACGAAGCTTTCCGGGTATAAAATTATATAATAAAAAAATGATAGGAAGTGCAAGTATAAAGCACATTGATAAGAAATTCATTTTTTATGCTCCCTGGAATTAAATGTGCTGCAAACAACAATGATAAATAGAGCTATCATAAGGCAAAGCGCAATTTCAAAATAAGAAAAGCCACAAAATAGCATTAACAATACAGAAAGCGGTATTAATAAATATAGAAAAAATTTAAACATAAAAATTATCTCCATTATTATTTATCAAGCTGTTTTTTTAAATCACTTATTATGCGATTGGTTCGTATTTGAACACCTTCGGTAGATAAGTGATTATCTGTTTCAAACAGATATCTTCCGGGATAAAGAGATTCCTCAATATCAGATATTACCGGAAATGTAAGTGAAGCTCTTAAATAATCATCCAGCTCTTTTCTTGCAGCATCAGTACTTATATCTGATAATGCTTTTATATTTCTTGGGGCATAGGTGAAATAGAAATTTATTCCCTTATCAATAAATTTTTGAGCCTCGTTGTTTAGTGCATCAATGTATTCTGAAGGAAAAGCTGAAATCTCATAGTCCACAGGAAGGTCAAATACAGGTAAGTCATCAGAAGCGTTTGGCCTGTATAGACAATAGTCTCCCTGCGCATTATAACTTTTTTCAGAAACAGGATTGAAGTTTTCATCAAAGTCTGAAGGAGAAAGATCATAGCTTCTCTCAGACATACCACGCCTTGATAAAAGGTATTCACCAAAGGCAGATAAAACACCTGAATAATTCCTGATATCAAGCTTCTCAAGGAGTGAATAGTCTTCTTCTATCATATTAAAAAATTTGTCATCAAATTTATTTAGTACACAGAACTGACGTCTTGAAGCATCAAATTCAGGAGAATCAAGAAGAATATCTCCTGAATCCATATATAAAAGGATCAGATCAAGCTGTGGAAGAGCATTGGTATAAGCAAAGACACCAATGTTTGCAACCTTATATTCGGGAAAGGCTTCCTCTATAAGTGGACTGTCATATCCAAACCTTGCAGAAGAACCGGAAAATAACACAAGTTTTTTATTATCAGGGTACTTATCTGAAAGCTGCTCAAGATAATCCATTTTATCAGGAAAAGTGGCATAATAGGATCCGCTGTAGACAGGATCTGCCGCCGCATTTATTCTTATTGTTTTAATAGAAGAGCAATTTTTAAATGAGTAATCACTTATTTTTTCAATATTATCAAAAAGAATAACTTCTTCTATATCACAGTTTGTAAAGGCTGAATTATCCAGAACTTTGATTGTAGGAGGTAGTATAACTGAAGTTATTTTAAGCCTGGAGAATACATTTTCGGAGATTCTGGTAACCTTTTTTTTATCAATAACAGATGGAATCACAAGGGTATCAGTACTTCCAGTATAAGAAGTAATTGTTATTCCTTCACTATTATCTTCATATTGGAAATATGATGGATCAGTCCATTTTGCCCACTGACCATAGAGCGTATTGTCTGTGAGTAAATCGGTATTTACGCGGCTTCCTAGACTGACAGAAAGGCCTGTTCCATCAGGTGAACTGTTCCATGAATAAAGAGTGTAGCCTTCTAACAGGAAGTCTTCGCGGAACCTGCAGGTATTTAATTTGATATGTGTTTTTTCCGGAGCTTCTATAAAGCTTTCAGCAACAGAATCAGAAAGAAATTCGGGATAATTAAGTTTATAACTTATTTGAAATTCATTTTGCTGTGTATATATGGTAACAACAGATGAATATTTTACGTCATGCAGGCAGAGGGAATAACTGTCTGATATTTTTTCAAGGTCATAATCTGCATAATCGCAACCTGTGATGTGAAATCCGGGAAGTGCAGATAGGTCTAGAGTTATATCAT
Source organism: Butyrivibrio sp. (assembly GCA_024688095.1). Lineage (GTDB taxonomy): Bacteria > Bacillota > Clostridia > Lachnospirales > Lachnospiraceae > Butyrivibrio. The sequence continues at coordinate 1,926 of JAILEJ010000185.1, read as the reverse complement.
CACCTGCTTCTGCCTCATAGATGCTTTTTTCAATAGAGATAGAAGCATTATCTTCTATAACTATTTGAACAGAATGTACGTGATTTAGTGAGTAAACATCTGAATTATTACCACAGGAAGTGGCAAATAATAATGCAGATATGAGTATTAAATTAACCAGTAAAAGCTTATTTTTCATATAATAATTATCTGAAAAATATCTTCTATAGTCAATTAAATTCATTTATTATATATATAACAGATGAGTTCAGATTATTGCAGGTAACCATTATAATAATGAATTCATGTTAAGAGAGATTATTTAATTTCTATCCTGTAAATGGAGGCAGATATGATTAGAGTCGCTGTTGTAGACGATGATGAAAAATACAGAGATATGCTTTTAGAATATCTGAAGAGATTCGAAACAGAATCCGGAAACAGGCTGACTATAGACACGTTTAGAGACGGCAGTGATCTTACAACGGAGCTTACAGTAAAACCGGAGTCGCGATACGATGTTATACTTCTTGATGTCGAAATGAAATTTATGGATGGAATAGAAACTGCAAAAATTATAAGACAACATGATTCCAAGGTCGCCATAATTTTTATTACCAATGCACCACAATATGCAATTTCAGGATATGAAGTTGATGCCCTTGATTATATTTTAAAACCTGTAAATTACTTTCCTTTTTCCCAGACGGTAGGAAGAGCAATAGACAGGGTGAAGGAAAGAACACATAAATTTATTATGCTTTCCGGAACAGGTTATGCATACAAGATAGATCTTTTTAATCTTATGTACGTGGAAGTTGTGGGAAGAGATCTGGAATTTCATTTGAATGGAAGAACTGATGTTATAAAAATAACAGCACCACTAAAAAAAATTGAAAAACAGCTTGGTGATAAAATGTTTTTCAGATGTAGTCAGGGTTATCTTGTAAACTTTGAGTTTGTAGATGAGATTAATGGGATGGACGTTGTTGTAGGCGGAAAGCCGATTCCTATTAGTAAGTCGCAAAAAAGGGCTTTTATAGATGCATTAAATAATTATATGAGCGAGGTAAAAGGGTAAATATGCTTATAGATTTAGGTGGAAATATCCCGAGAGTATGTACTGCTGTGGCAGACTGGTGTGCCTGCGTATTCTTTTTACAGCACATAAGGCATAGATTTAAATTTAAGATGCATATTTTGTTATGCATAATTTTTTTGCCGGTAATAACTACATATATGCATATAACAGGAGGATATGACGGATTACTTTTTAATGTCTGTATGGCAATATCAGCGCTTCTAATGTTTGCTTTTATGTGTCTTATGAGTTCATCCAGGATAGAAAATATAGTTTATTACTGTTCAAGAGCCTTTCTTTTGGCAGGACTTGCAGTATCACTGTTTTGGCAGCTATACAGCTATACGATAAAACAGTATGAAATATTTGATTCCTTTTTGAAAATGTCTCTGATCATGATCATAGATTATATAATCATTTTTGGTATTTTTTATTTTATAGACAGAAGTGATTTTGATGAAGCATCTATGGTAAAAATAAAGCCTGTTGAAGCAGTGATAAGCGTGTTCATGACATATTTTATCTACATTCTGTCATCAATAGGTTATGCCAATATCAAGTCACCTTTTGGTGGAAGCTCCCAGGCAGACCAGTTTAATGTAAGGACAATGGTGTACCTTGCCGGAGTGGCAATACAGACAGCATATCATTACCAGCAAAGAGAATATTATGCTGAAAAAGAAAGCGCTGCAATGCGAAACATGCTACGCATGCAATATAACAACTACAAAATAGGAAAGGAAAGCATTGAGGTTGTAAACCAGAAATACCATGACCTTAAGCACCAGATTGCAGTTCTAAGAAGCCAGTCAGATCCGGATAAAAGAAATGCCTATCTTGATAAGATGGAAGAAGATATAAGAAGC